>CAJZFM010000201.1 GCA_915070235.1 uncultured Capnocytophaga sp.
AAAAGAGGTGAAATACTACCCTATGGATGTGGATTTCCATAATGGCAAAACCGTTAGGGTATCCATTGTTGAACCTTTTGATTTCTTTACAAGAAAAAAGGAAACATTCTATCTGAGAAACAGAACCAAATCTTACAAAATAGATATTTTAGGCTTCTATGGATATAGAAAAAATATACAATATGGTAAGGAGTACTTTTGTGGCTATTACTTTAATTTGGAAGAAGTGTATATAAATGATGTGGAGACTCACATAAAGAAAGATGAGGGACCCTACACGCCCTCAGAACATATAGATCTTCCTTAAACACTTAATCTCATATCTCATATATCTAAAAAAACCTTTGTAAGCGAATGGCTTGCAAAGGTTTTCGCCTTTAGAACAGCTTCTTCATCCTATCCCAAAGTCCTGTTTTCTTTCCCAGTAGGGCTTCTATTTCGGCTTTAGTCTCCAAGCAGAGACACATATAGTGCCCGTCCAATTTTTGTATTTTATCCTCAGGGAGGCGCTCCAAGAAAGTCTGATAGTCCATCTCTCCTATGGTAGGGAACTGTTCCTCGTCAGGAAGGCGCTCATCATAATCGGCAAAATGCACACGCCACTCCTTGATGTCTTCTTGGGAGAGGTTATACTTGGTAATGTCTATAAACGGAGGATACTTATAAGGAAGTACGCTATGGACGGTCTTCGTAAGCGCATAGATACCTATAATCTCATCTTGGTCATTTTGCGCAAAAATAGGGTTAGCTATATAGAGGTCTTCATACTGGCGCTGTGCCGCAATAAAGTCATCAAAAGCCTTTACCTTATCCTCCGCCGCAAGGATTCGGTCTATATCTTCATCTGAAAAGCAGATGGGACGCATAGCGCCAAAGATAAAGTAACCCTCATCGCCTTTCTCCATAGATGCAATACCAAAGGCTATATCATGGCGAAAGTCATAGGTGATATTGTTGCCCTCGTAGGTCTCTCCTTCCTCATCGGTCACCACAACACCAAAGGTAGTGGCCAATTTCTCTATAAAGGAGAGTGCCCCATGCCAGTCGGCGGAGGTGCTGGGCGTAAAGACACGTACATTGTAAGTATGCTCCTCCTCTGAGTAGCTACACTCAAAGCCTCGCCCACTGATGCCCTCCTGTCCCAGTAGCATATAGCCAAAATCACTCAGAGGCATTTGCATAATCTCATCAAGGTCTTCGTCATTATCTCTAACGGCAAATTGTCTAAAATTACCTCCTACGAGGTCTAATAGCTCCTGAGTACTCATCACCTTAGGTGCCTCAGGATTCTTGATATAAAAAGTACGACTCATGTAGTTTTAAGTTTTGAATTTTAAGTTTTGAATTAGTCACTTGTCATTAGTCACTTGTCATTAGTCATTAGTCACTTGTCATTAGTCATTAGTCACTTGTCACTTGTCATTAGTCACTTGTCACTTGTCATTAGTCACTATCTACAGCCACCTTTTCCGTCTGAAATAGATAATCATTCCTATGGTGATGAGCAGCATCACCCCCCAGCAAGCAGGATACGCCCACTTGTAGTGCAGCTCTGGCATATGCTCAAAATTCATGCCATACACCCCTACGATAAAGGTCAGCGGGATAAATATGGTAGAGATAAGTGTCAAAAGCCGCATGATGTTGTTCATTCGGTTACTCATTGCCCCCATATAGGTATCTGTAAGCCCCCCAAGGATATCTCTATAGGAGGCAAGGGTCTCAGCTATCTGGACAATATGGTCGTGCAAATCCCTGAAATAAGGCTTGCAACTTCCCTGAATGAGCGAATGGTTGTTCCGCTCTATACGGCTGATGACCTCACGAGCTGGAGTGATAGACTTCTGTAGGAAGGTAGCTTTCTTTTTCAGCATCTGTATTTCCGAAATCATATCCTCACGTGGGTGGGCGATGATCTCATCTTCTATGCTCTCAATGGCATCACTCACCCGATCCACTATGGCCAAGTAGTTATCCACAATACTATCCAAAAGACCAAAAAGCAGGTAATCAGCGGAGGATTTCCTCAGCAAGCTATCGGGTTCTTGTAGGAGCTTACGTATTGGCTCAAAGACATCACCTCCTTCCGATTCCTGAAAAGTAATCAGATAGTTCCTCCCCAGCAGCAGTGCCAAGTGCTCAGTGATGAGTACTCCATTTTGGTAATAGAGCATCTTGATAATCACCAGCAGATGCTCGTCCAAGAGCTCCACCTTCGGGCGGTGTTGGGTATCGAGTACGTCCTCCAGAAGCAGGTTATTCAGGTGCGTATAGCTTCCTATCTTGCGTATCTCCTCTATGTTATTCAGCCCATTGATATTAATCCAAGTGATTTGCCCATCTTTAATAAAGGACAGTGCTTCCTGAGCGGAGCCTACTTTTTGGGAATGGAAAGAATTATTGGAGTAGGAAATCACATCTATATCCACAAGTTTTTCCTTCTCTCCGAAATACACCAAGCTCCCAGGTGGCAATCCTATTTTCTTAGCTCTATTGGCTTTTCTTTTTTTACTCATTATCAGTTATCAGTCATCAGTTGTCAGTTGTCAGTCATCAGTTACTATTCATTCTTCACTAATCACTATTCACTAATCATTAGTCATTATTAATTGCTTCCTCAATCGCATTGTCAAAAAGGTTAGCCAGTGTGATGCCTGCCGCTTTGGCTTGTTGGGGGAGAATACTCGCTTTGGTAAGCCCTGGGGTGGTATTCATTTCCAGCAGATGTGGCTCTCCATTGACTAAGATATATTCACTACGACTAAAGCCCTTCATTTGCAAGAGGTTATACACCCTTAGGGCGACTTCCTCTACTCTCTTACGCTCCTCTTCACTCAGGCGGGCAGGGGTGATCTCTTGCGATTTGCCTTCGTACTTGGCCTCGTGGTCAAAGAAATCATTCTCGGAGACAATCTCAGTGATAGGCAGCACTCGCTTTTTACCACGGTAGGTAATAACCCCTACGGATACTTCCGTTCCTTTAAGAAATTCCTCAATGATGACTTCATTATCCACCTCAAAGGCCTTTTCTATAGCCTCATCTATATCCTTTTCGTTATATGCCTTGAAAACGCCTATGCTACTGCCCGAGCGATTAGCTTTGACAAAACAGGGCAATCCCACAGCCTTGATAATTTCACGAGTGGAGAAGTGCTCGCCACGGTTTAGGTAGTAGGCTTTGGCGCGAGCAATCCCATAGGGCTTAAGCACCGAGAGCATATCGCGCTTGTTAAAGGTCAGTGCGGAGGCATACATACTACAACCTGTAATAGGTACCCCTACAAAGGAAAAATAGGCTTGCAAGTGGCCGTCCTCACCTGGGGTGCCATGAATGGCATTGAAAGCACAAGCGAAGGTGATCTTCTCACCAGCGAGAGTAAGGGAAAAATCATTCTTGTCTATAGCAAACTCCTGCCCCTGTGCATCGGTATAGACCCAGCGATCCTTAGCAATAAGGATAGGGTAGGGACGATATTTGTTCTTGTCCAAGCACTCCACCACAGTGGCAGCACTCTTGAGGGAGACATCCGCTTCTGAGGAATAGCCCCCCATAAGTATAGCTATATTTTTCATGTGTTTTAATTTTTATCTGATCCTAAAGAACGAGCCTTTATAAGTAACAAAAAAGGTCTTATAGTGGATAATGAGGATACCTCCACGGAAGACCATCCATATCAGTAGTGCAATCCAGATCCCCATAAGCCCCCAGTGATAGGCGTATTCTACAAAGTAATAGATGGGAAAAAAGCCTAAAAAAGTGGCTATCAAGAAGGCATTACGCAGGGTTTTAGTAAAACCCAACCCCTTATAGAACCCATCAAAAAGAAAAGCTACCGCATTGATTGGCTGCATCAGTATCACAATCCAAAATGTCTGGTAGAAGAGCCTACGGATATCGGCATCCTTGGGGAGCCATTCCCCGATTTGAATGTAGAGGGTGAAATATACCAAAGCAATTCCCAACCCTATCCCCGTTACGATAAAGAACAAATCCCGTATCATATACCGAATAGAGGCAAACTGCTCACTGCTATAGAGTCTGCCTGAAAGCACCCCTCCTGCCGAACAAAAACCATCAAAAAGAAATACGGAAAACAGCCACACTTGGTTCAGAACTGTATGAGTAGCCACAATGGTACTTTCCTTACCTCCCCCTAGCTTTGTCGCAGCATAGTAAGAGAAATATAGGGTAGCTTGCATCATCAGCGAACGCAAGAATAGGTCTAAACTCATACGGGTGTTTTTCATGAAATCGGGGTGCCATCTCCTGGTGCGCTGAAAGCGAAAAGGTGTTTTTGTATATA
>CAJZFM010000202.1 GCA_915070235.1 uncultured Capnocytophaga sp.
CTATGTCCGCCCAATAGTAGTAATGTAGAGAGGAATAAGAGCGTTTTCATTCTTTGATTAAGGAAATCTATTTATTAGAGAGTGCAAAGATAGGTTTTATTTTAATTAATTCCAAATAAATTTATGCTTTAAGAGACAAATATTGTAAATTATTGATAGTCATTAACTTATAATAGATTGTTGATAAAATAACGATAAAGCGCCAATTTATTTTGTTTTATTCTAAATAAAAACGTATCTTTGCGCCTATAATAATATAAATTAGAATTAAGATGAAATTAAAGTTTTTAACCCCTGCACTCCTTGCAGGATTCGTAGCCTTTACATCTTGTAGTAAAGATGATAAAAAAGAAGAAAAGAAAGAGGAAAAAGTAGTCTTAGATTTCTCTGGGAATGAAGTAAAAGAAGTACAGTTATCAACCTTAACAGGCTGGAAATATTTTTCATTTAAGAATGGAGAAGTAACTCCAGCAAATCCAGCTGAGGATCTCACATGGGATATTGCCTTGAGGCTATATTATGTAAAGCTCAATGGAGGCACCTCAGGCAAGGGAAAGGCAGAAGCACTTAAGGTGGAGGAAACTGATTTCTCTAAAGTAACAGAGATTCCCAAAACAGAATTTGTCAAAGACACAGAAGGAGAGTTGACATTAGGAAGATTCCCCAATTTTACAAAGGAAAAAGCTTCTTTTTCTCAACTGTTATCAGGAGGGATGGGAACAAAAACAGGTATCATAGGGTTAGACCCTGCAAAAGCGCCTAAAGTATTTGTACCTACTAACCACATATATATACTTAAGACAGCTGATGGTACTTATGTAAAACTACAAGTTACTGATTTCTATAAGAATGAGGCAGATGTAATAGGAGGTTCTCCTAAGCTAAAATTTCAGTTAAGTAAAACCCAAAGCAAATAGAGATCATGAAATTGAAGTTTTTAATACCAGCACTTCTTGCAGGATTTGTAGCCCTTACATCTTGTAGCAAAGAAGATACTCCAACTAAAAAAGAAGACCCCAAAAAAGAACTTAAAGAAGTAAAACTCTTAGATGTATCTAAAGGATGGGTGTATTTTTCTTTCTCTAAAGGAGAAGTAGTAACTCCTACTAAAGTAGAGGAAGACCTCTCTTGGGATATTGCTTTTAATGGCTACATAGTGAAACTCAACGGAGGTACTTCGGGAGTAGGAAAGGCAGAAGCAGTTAGTACAAATACCAAAGAATTCTCTCAGGTAACCCAAGCTCCTGATGGAGGCTATACAAAAGATACTGAAGAAGAGGTTGTTGTTTCTTACCGACCTATGAAAGTAGAGAAAATTTCTGTTTCCAAACTTCTTACAGGAGGATTTGGGATAACTACAGGAACTATTCATATTGCTCCCGATAATATGCAGAAATGGCCAAGTGTGTATGCACCTACAAAAAATGTGTATGTGATTAAGGTAACGGATAACAAATATGTGAAATTCCAAGTAACTGATTTTTATGGAGAGAAAGGGGATGCAAATAAGCTTACTTTCCAATATCTTCTCAGTGAGGATGGAAAATTCTAAAAGAACCTACTCTAAATGTTGATAATAGAATTGCTATACTTCTTTAGTCTTGTATAGCAATTCTTTTTGCTGCAATAATAATACCTTAATCATGTCAAGATTTCTTATATTTATAGGTCTTTTTCTCTTTGCTTGGGGGGTAAGAGGGCAGTATTCCTTTACAGGAACCATTACCGATTGCCAAACCCGTGAACCTCTTTCGGGAGCTACGGTGGAGCTGGTTGCCCTAAAAAAAACGGTACGCACCGATGCCGAAGGACAATTCACCTTCCAAGACCTTCCCAAGGGAACACACCATTTTTATGTAAGTCAAGATGACTACAAAGGACATTTCTTTAAGGTGTCTCTCAAGAGGAATGAAAAAAACTATATCTTTGCTCTCTGTAAGAACAAAGAAATAGAGGTGGGCGAGGTGGTAGTAACGGCTACCCGTACCGAACGCAATCTTAAGAATGTGCCCATCACCGTACAGGTGGTTACCGCTCAGGATATTCAGAAATCACAAGCGCCTGACTTTCAGTCTTTCTTGGAGAATGAGTTTTCTGGAATCAACTTTACCTACAACGGTGGTATGCCCAACATCAATATGATGGGCTTCGGAGGTAAGTATGTGCTCTTCCTTATGGATGGGGAGCGTATGGCAGGGGAGACCTTTGACAATATTGACTATGACCGTATTGATTTGGAGAACATTGAGCGTATTGAGATTATCAAGGGCGCATCTTCTTCGCTCTATGGTTCCAATGCCTTAGGTGGGGTGATTAATATCATTACCAAAGATACCAAAAAGCCTTTGGAACTGAGTGCCAGTTACCTCTACAATACCAACAAAGACCACAAAACCAATCTTTCGGTGGGTACCAAACAGAAGTGGGGTAGCTTCCGCTTGTCTTCTTTCTATAACCTAAGGGAGCCTTATGTCCTTACTGATAAGGAACCCCTCAAGACGTATAAGAATGGCTCGGTGATCCTCTCCCAAATGGGGGAGCTGAATGTGGCTGGCTTTACCAACTATGGGGCAACGCCTAAGCTAAGTTTTGACCTCTCGTCTAAGTGGAATCTTTCCTTGGCACCCAGCTATTATTTTAGCGAACGCAATGCGGGGACAGAGAGTTCCAAGAAGCTCAGAGATAGGTATTATAATTATACAGGGGCACTCAAGTCGGATTACAAAATCAGTGATAGTAAGACCCTAAGCCTTTCGGCCGCCTACGATCGCTATGACAAATATAAGTACTATGTGCTGCTCAACGAAAAGGAAAAGAGCTATGAGAACTCTATCCTAAGAGTAGGCGGGCAGTATAACCAAATGCTCTATGACAAACATGCCTTGGTGGCAGGGGCGGAGGTCAATTCCGATGAGCTATTGAGCTTCCGCTTTACCAACTCAGGAGAGGAGGCCAAGAAGAACGCACAAAACTATGCGGCTTTTACCCAGCAGGAATGGGCACTTTCCGATGCTTTTACCTTGGTTACAGGGATACGTATGGACTACCATTCTCTCTTTAAGGAATACCTCACTTATCGCCTTTCGGGTATGTTCAAGGTGGATGACTTTACCCTACGTGGGGGCTACTCCTCAGGCTTTCGCTCGCCTACGCTCAAGGAACTCTATACCAATTGGTTTCACCCATGGGGCGGAGGATTCCAGATTATGGGGAACAAGAACTTAAAGCCTGAGACGAGTAATAATTTTACCTTTTCGGTGGATTTCAATGCAAGGAAATGGAATATCACGGCCATGACCCAATATTCCAAGGTGAAAGATAAGATTGCTTACCGCTGGACACAGTCCAACGATACCATTCGTTATGTCAATTTCGGTGGTAATACGGATATCATAAGCTCTGAGATTTCAGCGACCTATCGTCCAAGTAAGTATTTTCGTCTGAAGGGGTCTCATGCCTACTATATCACCAGCAATAGTGAGTCCGACACACGTCCTCATACCCTCACCGCTAAGGTGGAGTATGTAGAGCAGTCCGAGCTGAAGTACTTGCCCAATATAATTCTCAGCGGTAAGTGGGTCAGTGGTTCGGACATCTACGAGGAAAAAGATACTTTTACCCACTATACCCCTTATAGTATATGGCGGTTGCAGCTCTCCAAGAAGCTCCCTTATCACTTTGTGATCAATGCGGGAATAGATAACCTCTTTGACTATGTAACCCCGACAACGAGCTTTTATTCGAGTATAACCCCTGGTCGTACTTACTTTGTAGGGCTTAAGTGGAACTTATAAGAAACAATGCTATTTATGAAGTATATTTACAATGTAACCTATCACATAGCCCCAGAGGTATCTGCTCAGTGGCAGGCTTGGATAGGTGAGCACATGTCGCAGTGGCTTGAGCAGAGCCAATTCTCCCAAGTGAAACTCCTAAAAATACACATAAACCAGCCAGACAGTGAGGCCTTTAGCCTGCAATATGAGACAGAGGACAGCAGTGTTGTCACTCACTTTCAGTCCGCCTTGGAGCCTACCTATAGGCGCGCTCTTTATGAGCAATTTGGAGAAAAAGCACTTTCCTTTGGGACACTATTAGAGGAGTTAGGGGAAGTAAAAAGTAAAAGATAAAAAGTAAAAAGGACTTGGTGTAGTGCCTTGAATAACAACATGTTATACTGATTATTCCTTTTTATATTTACGTTAGTTGCTGACTATTAGTAATTAAACACTGGCAATGTTAATAAAAAAACGTATTTTTATTTGTCAATTCAAAAAAAAGTAGTAATTTTG
>CAJZFM010000203.1 GCA_915070235.1 uncultured Capnocytophaga sp.
ATGCAATACTAAAGCTCTACGAATCTCTTTTTCAGGAGTTTGATAGACAATAGGATAAACCATAGGAAAATCCAATATCCTTTGCTCTATTCTTTCTACTTCATCTATAATTTTATTTGAATAGGTAGATGATCCATTGTGTTCTATCCAATATTCCAAAGTTGAAATATACGCCTCTTGAGCTCTTGGAGACCATATTACTTTTCTGCACATAACAGTCTCGCTTTCTTATGGACTTCTTCACTAGGTATCCCCTTTCCCTCACGGAGTTCTTTCCATCCCTGCTCTATCCCTTCTATGATCTCAGCAGAGAGTTCTTCTTCTTTCTTGACTTCCAGTCCTATGGCTTCCAATACACGTACAGCCATTTGGTATTGTTCAAAAGTAATATTCTTGTTAAATTGTATGGTTCTCATAGTAGTAATTTTCTGCAAAGATAGTGATAATTTGCCAATTAGCTAATGTATTGACTTTACTTTATTTTCCATATTCACATTTTTTAGGTATTACACCTGAATCTATTACTTCATCACCTTATCCAATAGGGTCTTATAATCTTTTACTACCCCATAGCAAATGCCTTTCTCTCCTTGGCTAAGGGCTTTAAAATGGCGTGCTGCACATTCTATTTTGGCTTCTTCTGCTCCACGAAGCTGTGAGCGCTGCCAATCATTCCCTTTGGTCTCAGCTACAAAATAGATATGATTTACGCTCCCTTCTCTGAAGACGATCGCCCAGTCGGGATTGTAGTGTCCCATAGGGGTGTTGATATAGAACCCACGGGGGAGCTTGGTATAGACCACTACCTCGTCTTGCTGCTCTAATTCGGTAGCAAAGCTCTTTTCTACCCCCTCACTATCCACTACTACAAGGTCATAGAGTGACTTGTGGCTTTCTATGGCATTGATACCCAGCTTGCCTCGCAGGGTCGATTCGGTGAAAATGTCCATGGTATATGTATCATCGGTCTTCTCATACACTATCTTCTGTACTACCGCCATAGCCTTTTCATCATTGATGATATGGCCTACCCTGCGAATAAACTCCTCTGGATTGAGCTTAAACTGAT
The DNA here is from genome assembly GCA_915070235.1 of uncultured Capnocytophaga sp. Lineage (GTDB taxonomy): Bacteria > Bacteroidota > Bacteroidia > Flavobacteriales > Flavobacteriaceae > Capnocytophaga. Next base: position 1,070 of record CAJZFM010000203.1, read on the forward strand.
GGAAAGTATCAGGGCGTATCCCCTTGAGTATGGCTACTATGGTACGCCTTGTAAGTCCTGTAGCCTCTACTAACTTGCCTATGAGGTCATAGGTTACACTGCCCCCTACCCCCTCATAGACTTTGAGGTTTTCTACTTTAGTAAGCTTCATGGCAGCACCTTGCTGTAGGGCTTCTTTGCTCTCTATCTTATCCATGGCACCTTGTTCCACTACCATTCGTATTTTGGTGACCGTCAGTCTCTCATCTATAGCCTTAATTGCCTTAGCTATCAGTTCATCAGTCTCAAAATCTACCTTATAGAAAGTCTTGATACTAATCTGCTTCCACAATTTTTGAAATTCATCACGCTTAAAACGTTCTTCCTGAAAAATAGCTTCTTTAGGTCTGCGGGCATCATCAATTTTGATACTATCGGGGCTTAGTATCTTATCCAAAGTATCAATAATCCCTTGCCTTATCGGCTCTAGTTCCTGCCCAAAATCAAGAGTTCCTTCCGCTTTGGCAGTATAGTAAGCAGGGGTTAGCTGGCCATCATCATTTACATAATCTTGTCTGATAAGTTGGTTGTAAATCTTTCGGGCATGGTCTTCACTTATAGTTACTTGGCTGCCATTCTCATCGGTATAAGTATGCCCTACAAAGAGCCTTGGGGTTACCTTCATCGGGCGACTGTGCAGATCGTCTGCAATTTCCTTTTGTAGTTGTTGGGAGAACTGCTGGTAGCTCTCACTGGCAATCACGGTAAGAATATTGATATCGAACACGCCTTCCTTGCCCAATAGCTCGGCATCTTGGCGTACCCCATGCTTATCCACACATAGGCGCATCCCACGACCTACCTCTTGGCGCTTGCTCATCTGGCTATTTCCTTCTTTGAGAAAACAGATCTGGAACACATTGGGGTTGTCCCAGCCCTCACGCAGGGCAGAGTGCGAGAAGATAAAGCGGGTGGGCTCCTCAAAGCTCAGCAGTCGTTCCTTATCCTTCATAATCAGGTCGTAAGCACTCTGGTCATCACTGCCGCCCTCGCCTTTTTTCTCTTTCGAATCAATGAAGTTTCCCTGCTTATCCCTTGAAAAATAGCCATTATGCACCTCTTGAGCACGAGACTTCTTGAGGTAATCCAAGTAGGCTGTATCATCAAAGAGTGTAGGCTGGAGTTCTTCTATCACATGAGTGTATTCCTCTTCGAACATTTGGGCATAGCTCCCCTTGCTTGAGCTACTTCCTCCATAAATGCGATAATTGTCTACATGGTCTATAAAAAACAAACTCAACACTTTGATTCCTTTGGCAAAGAGCCGTCTTTCGCGCTCTATATGGCTCTTAATCGTCTCGCGTATTTGGGTACGGCGCATCACCGCCTCGCTTACCTTACCTACTGCCTCGCCCTGGTGGAGTTCTATCCCATTGAGAAAGCGAACCGTCCCTTTGCGGCCGTCTATACTTTCTACCACAAACTGATTCTTATACTCCTGCAAGTGCCCACTCTGCTCATAGAGGTTAAACCCCTCCCCTACCAAACGATTTACTTGCTTGGTGCCAAAGGTAGTACCCATATCAAAATGCAAGCGTGCTTGGGGATTACCTTTGCCTATGAGGATCTCTTCCAGATATACATAGCCATTGGTGGCTGTACTGCCCTGCTGGTGAATCCCTTTCACTTCTATCTTCTTGACTAAGTGTTGGTTATAGGCATCAATAGCATCTAGGCGGTAGACCATATTGAGCACCTGGCGGTGGGTGGCCGAGTAGCGCAAGACAAACAATGGGTTGAACTGACTGATAGCCTTGACCGTAGCGGTTCCTGAGGCACGCTGAGGCTCATCAATAATCACAATAGGGTTTGTCTTAGCCAAAACATCTATAGGGCGCCTACTACCAAAATCATCGCGTTTGGAAAAGATGATACGTGCTGCCTCATTTCTTTTGTTTGTTTCATTAAAAGAACTGTTGAAGGCTTGGGTGTTGATAATCATCACATGCAGCTTATCATCATCGGCAAAGGCTTGTATTTTGGAGAGCTGTTTGGAGTTATAGATAAAGTGCTGTATACGCTTGCCCTCATACTCAGCTGCAAAGTGGTCACTCATCACCTGAAAACTCTTCTGTACGCCTTCACGAATGGCAATACTTGGTACTATTATGATAAACTTACTCCAGCCATACTGCCTATTGAGTTCGTACATGGTTTTGATATAGGTATAGGTCTTGCCTGTCCCTGTTTCCATCTCTATAGTCAACTGTACCCCCTCGCCTTCCAATGCATCAATAGGCTTTATATCCTGTAGCATTTGTAGTGAGCGTATATTGGAGGCTATCTCGTGGGAGTTAAGAACCAAGGAATTATTGCCAAAGCCTATTTGCGTAAATGGAATATCACCAGAGCGTAAACCCATATTCATAATATACTCAGCCCTATTGTAGTAGGGCTGTCCTGCAAAGGCATCAATTACCTTTTGAGCGGCATCTGTCTGGAATTGTTGGTGTTTGAATTGTAACTTCATAGCTTATATGACTCTGATTTTGTCCATAGCTTCTTTTTCGTCCCAGCCGAGCTGTTGCTTGAAAATCTCAAAGAGATTGATTTTGTGTTTGTCCTCACTAAAACAGCTATCACGGAAGAGTACCCTAAGACTCACCTTGCTAGCCATAGCCTTTACCACTGCCTCGCTTATGTGTTCGGCAAAGCAGGCTACCAGGTCTCCCTCGTTTACGTTATATACACGGCAACCGTCTATCTCCTCTGTAGAGATAGGCAGTGACAGAGATATCCCCCAACTGAGCATTGCCCCAAAGAGCAGGTCAAGGTCGCTGCGGTCTTCCTTGATATTAGTGGCAAAGAGGTCTAACAGCCCTTGGTCATACTCACTAGGATGACGCTCTACCTCACTGAAGTTGCTACTGTCCAAGCGCAACACACGGAAACCTATATCAAGCTGGGAAGTAGGGTTTTCCTCCTTTATTTTCTTTCCCGCCCGGCGTATGCGTTCTTTGGCTACCTCAGGTATAGAGGCATAGCCCGCCTTGTGTGCTTCACTATCCTTAGGGGTAGGCTCCCCAAGCTGTACACAGATGTACTTGCGCCTGCCGCCATCTTCTGCATTGAGCTGCATCACGGCATGAGCGGTAGTGGCAGAACCTGAGAAAAAGTCGAGGATAAGAGAGTTCTTATCCGAACCTGCTTCTACTAGCTGCTTGAGTAATTCCACAGGCTTTGG
>CAJZFM010000204.1 GCA_915070235.1 uncultured Capnocytophaga sp.
CTCAATGAAGTAGCCACAGGGATTAAGGCTTTTTCAATCATTCAGCTGTTACTCAAAAACGGACATATAGATAATCGTACATTGCTAATTATAGACGAACCTGAATCACACTTACACCCCCAATGGATTGTAGAGTATGCCCGTATGATCGTGCTCTTACACAAGCATATAGGCGTAAAATTTTTCTTGGCAAGCCATAATCCTGATATGGTGAGTGCCATTCGCTATATAGCTGAAAAAGAAGGCGTATTGGATAATGTAAATTACTATTTAGCTGAAAAGACTGAAGAAGACTATTTGTATAATTACCGAGCTTTAGGAAGCGATATTGCGCCTATTTTTGGCTCCTTTAATATCGCTATAGATAGAATTAGTCAATATAGTATAGAGAGTGATCATGATGACCTATAATAGAATAGAAACACTAAACCACTCTATTGCAAAGGCATACCCTACTTTTGTAAAAGATTTGAATCTGATTATTCTAACAAATGACAATCAGCTAAAAACAATCCCCAACTATTTTACTGAGGTCGTAGCTCTTGATTTAGATGCTATACAAAATGAAATAGCAACCCAACTAAAGAAAAACAAAGACAGTTCTGTAGATACTTGTTTTGTAGTAAGTGATGAATTAAGGAAAAGAGTTATTTTAGTAGAAATAAAACTGAATGTAGAAAACCCCAACAATTATTTTAATGGGAATAAAAGTAGAAGAGCTTTGTGTAAAAAAATTGAGGATTCTATAAAACTATTGGGGGATACGCTCCCTATCAAAAACACCTACTATCTTGTCTTTAAGCCTTATAGCCCACAAGGGAAGCCTGTTTTAGAAATAGCAAAAAGATTATTATTCAATATTAGTCAAGAACTGCATCAGAACTACAAAGCCATTAGTATAGACGAACTAAAACAAACCTTCTTCTAGAAAAAGGACATTTACCCATAATAAAAATACTGTTAATAATTAGCCCTTTATCATTGCTCATTAATCATTATTTTGTACTTTTGCCCTCATAAATCTATATAAAATGACCGAACAAGAACTCATCCGTCGAGAGAAGCTCGCAAAACTCAGGGAATTAGGCATCAACCCATATCCTGCAGAGCTATTCCCTGTGAACTTCCTCGCCAAAGACATAGAAACCCAATACGAAGAGGGTAAGGAGGTAGTGGTAGCTGGCCGCCTGATGTCCTTCCGTATTCAGGGGAAAGCCTCTTTCGCTACCTTGCAGGACAGCTCTGGTCGCGTACAGCTCTACTTTAAGCGTGATGACCTCTGCCCAGGGGAGGACAAGACTCTCTATAATGAGGTATTCAAAAAACTCCTCGACTTAGGCGACTTTATCGGGGTGGAAGGTACCCTCTTCACCACCAATATGGGCGAAAAATCCATTGAGGTAAAGCAGTTCAAAGTCTTGTGTAAGACCCTACGTCCGCTCCCCCTCCCTAAGGTAGATGCCCAAGGAAAGGTACACGATGAGTTCAACGATGTAGAACAGCGTTACCGTATGCGCTACGTGGATTTGGTAGTGAATCCACAGGTAAAAGAGGTGTTCCTCAAGCGTAATCGCCTATTCAATGCGATGCGTGAGTACTTCAACAATCATGGGTATATAGAAGTAGAAACCCCTATCCTTCAGGCGATTCCTGGAGGCGCTTCCGCGCGTCCGTTTATTACCCATCACAACGCTTTGGATATTCCGCTCTATATGCGTATTGCCAACGAACTCTACCTTAAGCGCCTGATCGTAGGGGGCTTTGATGGGGTATATGAGTTTGCCAAGAACTTCCGCAACGAGGGAATGGACAGAACCCACAATCCTGAATTTACAGGAATGGAGATCTATGTGGCTTACAAGGACTACAACTGGATGATGGAATTCACCGAAAACCTCTTGGAGTACTGTGCTAAGGCAGTGAATGGTACTACCAAAGCAACCTTTGGCAAGCATGAAGTGGATTTCAAAGCGCCTTATCCGCGTGTGACCATGACCGAAGCTATCAAACGCTTTACAGGCTTTGACATTACAGGAAAGAGCGAGGACGAACTTAGAGCTTTTGCCCAATCCATTGGCATAGAAGTAGATGATACCATGGGCAAGGGTAAACTCATTGATGAAATATTCGGAGAAAAGTGCGAAGGCAACTTTATCCAGCCTACCTTTATCACTGACTATCCTAAAGAGATGTCGCCCCTTACCAAAGAACACCGCAACGACAAGAACCTTACCGAACGCTTTGAACTCATGGTATGTGGTAAGGAAATCGCCAATGCCTATTCCGAGCTAAACGACCCTATAGACCAGCGCGAACGCTTTGAGGCACAAATGGCGCTCTCCGAACGTGGTGATGATGAGGCAATGTTCATAGACCAAGACTTCCTCCGCGCCTTAGAGTATGGTATGCCGCCTACTTCTGGGCTGGGTATCGGTATGGATAGGCTTATTATGTTCCTAACCAACAACGAGACCATACAGGAAGTACTCTTCTTCCCACAGATGCGCCCTGAACGCAAGGAAGTAGAACTCTCCGAGGATGAAAAACTAATCCTCGACCTGCTTAAAAAGGATAACAAATTACCTTTAGAAGACCTCAAGGCTAAGACCGAATTTTCCAATAAGAAATGGGACAAGGCGATCAAGGGACTTACCACTAAGAAAGTAGCGGCTGTCAGCAAAGAGGGGGAAACACTTTTTGTATCTATTAATAGCTAGTGGTTAAACTGCCAACTGATTAACATAACAAATCCCCAAGCCTTACAGCTTGGGGATTTTTGCTTTTGCCTAATACCTCTTTATATAGAATCATAAGCATCTCCATATGAGATGAAATCTTCTTTCAACCAATACCATTGTCCCCCTTTGCAAGCATAGATTCGCTCCAACAATTCTGTAAAACTCTTAGCAATAATAGGTTGATCGCCTACTACCCCATAACTATCCCAAAAGCTATCGTAACAATATCCCCATCTGTCTTTTGACAAATCAATGGTGATATATTGAGCGTTACTATCATCAGCTATAAGAAACCAATTATGACTGATATCCTCCTTATGTTCCTCTCCTATAAGTACTTTATTGGCCCTTTCAAATTCTGTTAGCCCCACTATTTTTATCGAATAGGGAGCCTTTGGAAAGAAAACAATAGAATGGTAGTTTTCCAAATAGAACTCCAGATCTTTAGGAAGTCCTGAAGGTACATTTTTATTGGGTATAGACAATTTTTGAACCATACAATCTTTGTCTCTCTCTATTTCTACAATTATTTCATTGATTTTTTGCATATTAAATCCTTATTTTCCTTCCAAAACTCTACTAATTTTTCGTACAAATAATGGATTAGAAGCTATTCGTCTTCTTTAGTTAACGTGAGTTCAATATAAGAAATATATAGGTAAATATTTGTTAGGTAAATATTTTTGTTTTACCAGTCAGGAGTGCCTGTAAGGGTATCTACTTTTTGCTTGATGTAAAAAATACAATTACTATGTTCTTTGGGTAATTTAGGTTTTATAAATGGTTCTGGTAATTTTTTATTTTTTGGTGGATCTGAAAACATAAAAATAGTATCTCCTCTAATAATCCCACGACTATATTCATAAGAAGCATGAGTGTAATTGTAAGGTATAAATTCCTGCATTTCTAATTCAGTTGGAGTTCGCATACGATAATAACCTATAGTGCTCAACTTTAATTTATTATATTGTAAACTATCCCCTTCTAAATAACCTGAACTTACCCGTCCATTCGCAAAAAAACGCAAAAAAACAATTTTATCAAACATATTTTTTCTCACATAGATAGCATTCGTATCTATTTGATCTTCTAATTTTAAATGATAAGGTTGGGGTTTAGCTAAACGAAATCGAGGCGAAATAGGGCGAATGCCACTCACTCCTTCTTCTTCTGTTGCTACTCTATAATAATTCCTATCAAAATATAAGCTATAATAGCTACATCCACTACAGATATAAACTATAAAAAATATTATAATATTCCTTTTCATAGCACATAATAAACTGGTCTTCCATTATTGTATGGAAATTTTAATTTTTTGTTATAAAACAGCAAGCAATCTATGAGTTGGTTCAAGGACGAATTTATAAAAAGAGTACTCTCTGATAGGGAATAAACAGAGTGGTTGCTATGGCTAACCCCTATTTTATCCTCGTAATCAACTCCTATAATATAAAAATCACCTTCTGTATAAACAGGAAGTTTAAAAGAAAGCCCTAAACAATTCCAAGAATGCTTCTTTAGCACACTTATAGATAAGCTGACTTAATGC
>CAJZFM010000205.1 GCA_915070235.1 uncultured Capnocytophaga sp.
GATGAACTCCTACAGCATCTATACGATAGCCCTTCAGATCACAACGCTCTATCAGATAGGCTGCAGGGATTTTCTCTTGGTCATCTCCTATGCTGTAGTGAGGCATATTGGGGTAGTGCTTTTGTAGTTCTATAAATTGCGCCCGTGGAATCACAGGATTCTTGAAGAAGCTCCCACTATTGCCTAGCTCAGCAGGGTTCGGCAGCTTGCTCTGGCGTATCTCCTTGACTACTTGTGCTATATGTTGGGGACTTTCCTCCCAGCCATGGGCTGCCAAGTGGGCACGAATATCTCCGTAATGGGTCTTAAACTCGTAGTTTTGCTTGGTAAGACAGAAAGTAACAGCGGTGATAATATAGGCATCTTTTCGCTGCTTAAAGATAGAATCGCGATAGCCAAAAGCACAACCTCCCATTTCCAAACTGATTTTGGACTTACTTTCTCTATGAATCGCCTCACAACTTTTAAAAACGTCCTTTAGCTCTACCCCATAGGCGCCTATATTCTGTACGGGGGCGGCTCCTACTGTCCCGTATATCAGGGCGAGGTTCTCCACACCTCCGTAGCCTTGTGCTACACAATAATCTACAAAGTCGCTCCAGAGTTCTCCTGCCGCAGCTCGTACCCAGACATACTCATCGGTCTCATGTACTACCGAGATACCCTTTTGGGTGATGTGCAACAGCGGCACCTCTGGGGCTTGCGTCAGCAGTATATTGCTCCCCCCTCCCAAGACTTTCAGGTTGGGGTATAGCCTGAGGGCTTCCAAAATATCCGCCTCGCTGTCCGCCTCTATCAGCAGTGGTGCCTGTTGGTCTATACCGAAGGTGTTATAGGGTTTTAAGGATATGTTCTCGTGTATTTTCATTAGTCGTTAATCATTAGTCACTATCAAAGTTTGCTTTCTAATTCACTAACCGTCATTTCAGTATATGTCTTCTTGCCAAAGGGGCTTAGTTGTGGCTCTTGGCAGGTGAATAGGTCATAGACCAATTGTTCTTGTTCCTCCCCTGAGAGGGTTTGCCCTGCTCTGACAGATAGACTCTTGGCCAAGCTCTTGGCGAGCATCTCCTCTTGAGTGATGATCTCTTGGGGAATATCCTCGGTGGCGCGCTCCAATAGGTCATACAGAAAGCCTTGTACTTGGCTCTCCTTGATCATAGGCGGCAGGCCTGTGAAGCGTACCAAGTTACCTGCTATCTCTATCATAAAACCCGCATTCCTTAGCTCTGGAAGCATGGGTTCCAAAGCCAATATTTCCGAAGGGGTGTATTCGAACTCCAAAGGGAAAAGCAGCGACTGACTTAGGCTATGCCCCTGAAGCATAGTGCGACGAAAACGCTCATAGAGAATACGCTGATGGGCACGTGCCACATGTACGAATAGCACCTTGTCCTTGAAAAAGGTGATTAGGTACTTCCGTTGGAAATACAAGCTCGTCTGTACCCTACTCTCCTGCTGAAAAGTCGCAAAGGGATCTGTGGCGTCTTCCTCTGAGGGTGCATTGGCCTTGGAGGGAATTCCTGTGTAGAGTTGTTCCCATTGGGGCGTGGGTTGTCCCTTGGGATAGATAGGAGGCACTTGCTTAGGTGCCTCAGGGGTTGGGGTGTCCATTTTGAAAGGATTAAAGTTTCTATCCACATGATAAACAGGCGTTTGTGCTTCCTTATCTTTGTAGCTATAAGGTACCTCGTTCTGCTCGTCCAAGGAAAAGTCTATGGAGGGGAGCACGTGGAACTGCCCCAAGCTATGCTTGATAGCAGAGCGGAGCAGTGCATAAATAGCCTGATCGTTGTCAAACTTGATTTCGGTCTTCGTAGGGTGTATATTGATATCTATATGCTTGGGATCTATCTCCAAGTGGAGGAAGTATTCAGGCTGCTCGCCCTCCTTGAGCAGTCCCTCAAAGGCACTTACTACCGCATGGTGTAGGTAGCGGTTCTTGATAAAACGCTGATTGACCATGAAGAACTGTAAGGACTTGTTCTTCCTATAAGAGTTTTTGCTAATAAAGCCATGTATTCTAAGCAATTCGGTATTCTCCTCCACAGGAATGAGCTGTTCGTTGAGCCTTTGCCCAAAGAGCTGCACTATACGCTTGCGCAGAGTAGTGGCAGGCAGGGCAAACTGTTCTACATCGTTGTGAAAGAGAGAGAATTGCAAATCGGGGTGAGCAAGTACCACCCTGTGGAACTCGTCCAAGATATGGCGCATCTCCACCGTATCGGACTTGAGGAAGTTGCGCCGTGCAGGTACATTAAAAAACAGATGTTTCATAGCAATAGAGGTGCCACAACTGGCCACCATGGGCGTTTGTTCCGTTATCTTGTTACCCTCTATCTTCAGGAAAGTACCTACCTGCTGCCCTTCTTGGCAAGTGATTAGCTCCACCTGAGCAATAGAAGCTATGGAAGCCAAGGCCTCCCCACGGAAGCCCTTGGTATGGAGCGTAAAGAGATCATCGGCTGAGCGGATTTTGGAAGTAGCATGTCGCTCAAAAGCCAATCGCGCATCGGTAGGGGACATGCCTATCCCGTTATCCACCACCTGTACCAAGGTACGCCCCGCATCTTTCAAGTAGAGCTTGATTTGGGTTGCTCCAGCATCTATGGCATTCTCCAAGAGCTCCTTCACAGCCGAAGCGGGACGCTGTATGACCTCCCCTGCGGCAATCTGGTTGGCTACATTGTCAGGCAACAATCGTATAATATCGGGCATTGGTTATTTCTTAAATAAAAAAGACAAATCAAAATCAAACAGGTAGTAGGTGGCCAGCAATAATAATGCCAAAATAAGCCACAACAACCTTGAGGAAGTGCTTTTTTTGACCTCCTGTTTTTGCTTTCGCAACTGATCCCACTGCCTGCGCATGGCATGACCTCTGAGCTGATGCTTGGGGATACTAAAGCCCCGACGCTCCTCATGATCGGTATAGTAGCGCGGACGATAAACAAACTGTCGCAAGGCAGCACTTTTAAAAAAATTAATCTTCACAACATAAGGTTTTACGGGGCAAAAATACGATATTTTTTTCAGTTATTAGTAGTTAGTGATTAGTGGTTAGCCACTGACCACTAACCACTAGTCACTAATCACTAAAAAAAATGTTTGATTTTCATAAAAAAAGTATTATATTTGCCAATTGAATAAAACTACCCTCATAACAGACGCTTAGGTCTCTTATGGGACTGTATAAATAACTGATTTATAATTATTAAACTAAACAATTTAAATGTTTTACCGATGAAAAATCTATTATTAGTAACCTTCGCTTGGCTGATGATGATGGCCATTATAGGAAGTATTGTATATATGATGCTGTATGTAGTGGAGAATTACAGCTATGGAAATAATGAAACCATTCAGTACCTATGGTGCTGCTTTACAGGGGTATTGCTCATTCCTGCTTACAAAGGAGTGTACTATATCCACAGCCTTTGGCTTAAGATGCTCAAGGAGTTCCGCGAGGCAGGAGACCCTGTGCAGGACGATGGCAAGGAAATCCCTTTCTTTAAGGAGCCTGCTCCTGTGGTAAGTGTGAATATTACTGAATATCCTTTTGTGGAAAACCGAAAGAAAAATATTCCTGCCCCTCCCTCTTTGGACGAGATTAATGAGAAAATAAAAAACATCCGCTCTTCGGCCAATGAAAAACTCAGTCAGATAAAGACCGAGGACATCACCAAGCCAACCAAGGACAGTAGTTACTTTGCTCAAAAATACACAGAAGAGAAATCTATTTTGGTCGATACTATTTTCTCTAAAGAAAAACAATCCAAGACGCCCCAAGCAGCACCAGAGACTAGCGCCAAAGAGCAGGCTGCTGCCAAGGCAGAAGCAGAGGCTATTCTCAAACCTAAAGTAGCCCCTACTAAATCCGAAGAGAAACCACTCTCCCCAACAGAACCAGTAGCCGATCACCAGGCCAAGAAAGAGGAAGCCTCCCACAACAACGAAACACCTGCTACCAAGCACACACAAAAGGGAGGAAAGAAACACTACCACAAAAAAGGAGGAAAGCGATAAACTATGCTAAAACTTATCACCTATCCCTTTGTCCTTCTAGTGCGTTTTTATCAGATAGTCATCTCTCCCTTGAAGCCTCCTACTTGTCGCTTTACCCCCACATGTTCTTCCTATGCCTTGGAAGCACTCAAGCGACATGGGCTCTTCAAGGGAGGGATGCTCGCTATAAGGCGTATTATGCGTTGTCATCCTTGGGGAGGGAGTGGCTACGATCCAGTGCCTTAATCTTATCTACAATCAC
>CAJZFM010000206.1 GCA_915070235.1 uncultured Capnocytophaga sp.
AGTTGTTCATGACCCCTCCATCGGTAAGGTAGCGCCCTTCTACATCTACAGGGGCAAAAAGGGTAGGGAAGGAGCCGCTGGCCATGATAGCTTGAGCCAGATCGCCATGTTCTAAGACTACCTCTTCGCCTGTTTCCACATCGGTAGCCATACAGAGGAAAGGAATGGGTAGCTTAGAGAAATCATCAATCTTTCGCACTCTATAGGTGAGTTGGCTTAGGAAGTTATAGAGATTTACCCCTTGAGTAAGTCCAGCGGGAAGTGCAAATTTTCCATCGCGCAACGCCAAGGACACCATATAGCGGTCTCGGTTCTCCTTCTCATAGAAAGTCTGTGCGGAGCGAGGAACATTGTCCTGAATAATCTCCTCTAAGTCGGTAGCATGGAAGATAGAGTCCAACTGCTGGGCGCTATAGCCTGCTGCATACAAGCCCCCCACAATCGCACCCATACTGGTACCTCCTATATAGTCAATCTCCACTCCTGCCTTCTCAATAGCTTCCAAGGCGGCAATATGAGCCAAGCCCTTAGCCCCACCTCCGCTGAGAACTAAGCCTACCTTAAGGTCTTTCTTACCCTTGAGGTCGGCTAAAGAGCGGATTTTCTCTTGGCTAAAGGCGCTGATTGTATAGAGAAACAAGAGAAGGAAGAAGAGTCGTTTCATAGCAGAAACATAGGTTATTGTTTTAGCTTAGGGTTATTCTGATGTCGGTCGTGGTCGCGCTTGGTTTTGGCGTCCATCTTCTTATCAAAGGCCTGTTGTAGGTCTATACCTGTTTGGTTAGCCAAGCAGAGAACCACAAATACCACATCGGCCAGTTCCTCACCGAGGTCTTTGGCCTTATCGCTTTCCTTCTCCGACTGTTCGCCATAGCGGCGTGCGATGATACGAGCTACTTCGCCTACTTCCTCGGTAAGTTGAGCCATATTGGTCAGTTCATTGAAGTAGCGGACACCATGTTCTTTAATCCAATTATCTACTGCGATTTGGGCGTTTTTTATGTTCATAGGGTTAAGGTTTTTGTTCGCTTACATAAAGTGTCTGATCAAGGACATCAAAGGATAGTGTTTTGTCGTCATTGAGGGTCATTTTGATCAGCAATTCACCCCAGTCCAAACCGTCGGAGAAATCACAGATCACCCAGCGGTGGTTGAGCAATTTGATCTTATTGATCTGGAACTTAGCGTTGCGGCGTGGCCGATAGGAAATCAAGGGGTGGTTTTCGTCCTTGGTTATATTGGTGGCCATAAGCTGTTGGCGTACAAACTCTTCGGGGTCTTCTATGCCATTTTCATGGAAGAAGTATCGGCCATCTTCGTTAAAGCGAATATCAAAATACCGTTCTTCTGCCAGCTCATCGGTGAGTTTTTGAATAGAATCCTGTAAGCGTTCTACCGATAGGGCAGGGGGTGTCTCCATAGAAGGTTGCTCCTTCCCTTTGTTCTTACAAGAGACCAAGAGTATCCCTCCAAAGAGGAATAATAAGGGCCATTTGAGTAGTTTCATGTAATATGGTTTAGGTTATTTTACTTCAGTTCCGTTGGCAATACCTTCAGCATCGGGATTTAGGAAAACATACTTACCCTCCTTGTTTTCTACCATCAGAATCATACCATGACTCTCCACACCACGGAGCTTGCGAGGAGCAAGGTTGGCCAATACAGTAACCTTTTTCCCGATAATCTCCTTAGGGTCAAAGCTTTGTGCAATTCCTGATACGATGGTACGCTGGTCAAGGCCTGTATCTACCTTCAAAATCAAGAGCTTGTCTGCCTTAGGCATTTTCTCAGCTTCCAAAATCGTGCCAATACGTATGTCCATCTTAGCAAAATCCTCGTAAGAGATAAGCTCTTTTTGAGGAGTAACCGCGGTGGCTAAGTTAGCCGCAGCTGCCTGCTGGTTTGCTTTTTTGCTGTTTTCCAACTTATCTATTTGTTTTTGGATGGCCTCGTCTTCTATTTTTTCAAAGAGTAGGACAGATTTTCCTATGGTATGTCCAGAGGGGATCAGGCTATCGGAATGTAATACATCTTCCCATACGGGCGCTTTGCTCATGGAAGCAAAATTGAGCATCTGCTTGAGTTTGGCAGAGGTAAAAGGCAAGAAAGGCTCAGAGGTTACCGCCAGAGCTGTAGCAATGTGTAAGGCTATATACATGATGGTTTCCACTCTTGTAGGGTCTTCCTTGATGCGCTTCCAAGGCTCTTCGTCGGCCAAGTACTTATTGCCTAAGCGGGCGATGTTCATCAGTTCCTGTTGGGCTTCACGGAAGCGATAACGCTCCAAGGATTGTTCTATCTTTTGGGTAAGTTCCTTGACCTGAGCAAATACTTCTTGGTCTTCCTTGGTCAATTCATGAGGGGTAGGCACTACACCCTTGTAATATTTCTCGGTTAGCACCATCACACGGTTGATAAAATTCCCATAGATAGCCACCAGTTCGTTGTTATTTCTGGCTTGGAAGTCACGCCAAGTAAAGTCATTATCCTTAGTCTCGGGTGCATTGGCAGTGATTACATACCTTAAGGTATCCTGCTGAGCGGGGAAATCCTCTAAATACTCATTGAGCCACACTGCCCAGTTCTTGGAAGTGGAGAGTTTGTTGCCTTCAAGATTGAGAAACTCATTGGCAGGAACATTCTCAGGCAGGATATAAGAGCCTTCGGCCTTGAGCATGGCAGGGAAGATCACACAGTGGAAGACAATATTGTCCTTACCGATAAAGTGAATAAGTTTCGTCTTCTCGTCCTTCCAATAAGGTTCCCAGTCCTTGCCCACGCGGGCAGCCCATTCCTTGGTAGAGGAGATATAGCCGATAGGTGCATCAAACCACACATAAAGCACCTTGCCCTCGGCGCCTTCTACAGGTACGGGGATTCCCCAGTCAAGGTCACGTGTTACTGCACGAGGGCGTAGGCCGTCGTCCAGCCAACTCTTTACCTGACCATATACGTTGGGTTTCCAGTCGTTTTTATGACCTTCAATAATCCATTTTTCAAGGAACTCGCTGTAATTCTGTAAGGGTAGGAACCAGTGCTTGGTCTCCCTTAGTACGGGTTTGCTCCCTGTAAGGGTGGATTTGGGGTTGATAAGGTCAGTGGCATTGAGCGAGCTGCCACAGCGCTCACACTGGTCACCATAGGCTTCTTCGTTGCCACACTTAGGACAAGTACCAATCACAAAGCGGTCAGCGAGGAACTGCCCAGCCTGTTCATCATAGAGCTGCTGGGAAGTTTCTTCTATAAAATCCCCTTTGTCATAGAGGGTACGGAAGAACTCCGAGGCCGTTTGGTAATGTATAGGCAGAGAGGTGCGAGAATAATTATCAAAGGAAATACCAAAATCGTGGAGTGAGTCCTTGATAATCTTATGATATTTGTCAATAATTTGCTTAGGAGTGGTACCCTCTTTCTTTGCTTTGATAGAGATAGCCACCCCATGTTCGTCGCTTCCGCAGATAAAAGCCACATCGTTGTTTTTCAATCGCTGATAGCGTGCGAAGATGTCAGCAGGGACATATACACCTGCAAGATGGCCAATATGAATAGGGCCATTGGTATAAGGCAAAGCTGCCGTAATGGTATAACGTTCGGACATTTAGATAGTTTTTAGTTATCAGTGGTCAGAGGTCAGTTATCAGAGGTAACTCTTCACTTTTCTCTCTTCACTTTTCACTTATTTATGGACTGCAAAATTACAATATTTTTCCTCAAAAGTCAAGGAAAAGAGCGAAAAAGAGAAAAAATGGAAGATACTTTTAGCATTCTTCTATTGATATTCAAAGAGTAAAAAAATTCCTTCTTTAGAGGGAGTGACAATTCTCTTACTTCCTCTTACAAAATAAAACTCTCTGATTGTATCTATACCATTTTCATTACTGTCAATAAGATAGTTATTATCTCTATCTATTCTTAGGTAATAATTCATATCTTCATCAATAGGGTTAGTATTCTTTCTTGAAAGATAATCTTTGCTATAATAAATATAATCATCGGAGAGAGTTCGGCAATAATCAGTAACATTTCCTAATGAATCATAGCGTGTTATATTTGATATAGCTCTTTTTCTCCAATTATATATAATATACTTATCATAAGGATCATAATAATATGTGCTTAATCGGTATCTTTTTCTGATAAAATTTACCTTTGCAAGATCATCTTTATAGGTACAACCTCCTATATATAATGCTATTGCTAAAAATAAAAGATTCTTTTTCATAGAATTGTTATTTATTGG
>CAJZFM010000207.1 GCA_915070235.1 uncultured Capnocytophaga sp.
CACCCTGAAGCACTTAAGAAAAATACCTATACACCGCCCACTCCTCCCCCACCTCCTGCAAAAGAGGAAAAGGTAGCCCCTAAGCAAACCCAAGTAGATGCTACAACCAATACATGGGACGAAATCCGCTCTCAAGCACCAGAGAAAGAAGTTGTATTTGAAGAGAAGTCCTCTACTTCAAAAATACAAACTGAGACTCCCAAAACGCTCAATGATCGTATTGCCTCCCAACAATTACAAATAGGCTTGAATGATCGTATCGCCTTTGTTACTCACCTCTTTGATGGAGATACTGAGGCATACAACAGAGCCATAAGTATGATTAATAACCTACATACCCCTGAAGAATGTTGGGCTTTTATACTTGAGAAAGTGAAGCCCTCTTACAATAATTGGCAAGGGAAAGAGCAGTATGAGGATAGGTTTTTTTATGTTGTTTCTAAACGTTTTGGATAATGGGAAAGCTTTACTTAATCCCTACCCCTATTGGTAACCTTCAAGACATCACTCTCAGAGCCTTGCAAGTACTTGAGCAGGTAGATCTCATCTTGGCGGAAGACACCCGCACCAGCGGCAAGCTACTCCAACACTTTCATATCAGCACCCCCATGCTTGCACACCACAAGTTCAACGAACACCAAGCACTGGAGGGAATTCTTAAAAAGCTTAAGGACGGCCAACAGCTTGCCCTTATCAGTGATGCAGGTACCCCTGCCATTGCTGATCCAGGATTCTTGTTAGCCAGAGCCTGTATTACAGAGGGTATCCCTGTGGAGACCCTCCCAGGGGCTACGGCCTTTGTGCCTGCTTTGGTCAATAGTGGATTGCCTAATGATCGTTTTGTCTTCGAAGGCTTCCTCCCTGATAAAAAAGGACGACAAACCCGTCTGAAAAATCTCGTAGAAGAAACCAGAACGATGATTTTCTACGTCTCTCCCCACAAGCTGATAAAGACCCTTGAGGAGTTTGTCCAATTCTTTGGTGCTGAGCGTAGAGCAAGTATCAGTCGTGAGCTTACCAAAGTATATGAAGAGACCCTCAGGGGCACCTTGACAGAGCTTTTAACTCATTTTCAAAGCCACCCTCCCAAAGGTGAGTTTGTTCTGATTCTCTCAGGAAAAGATACAAAATAAGGGGTAAGACCTATAGCCTTACCCCCTATTTTTAGCAAATGTGTTTCTATTATGCGTTCATTATTTAGCCTTGCGCATGAACTCCTCTATCGTATCTACCATGGAACTGCTACCACAGAAGAAAGGTGTACGCTGGTGTAGCTCGGTAGGCTCTAATTCCAAGATACGCTGAAAGCCGTTGGAGGCCTTTCCTCCTGCTTGTTCTGTAAGGAATGCCATAGGATTGCACTCATAGAGCAAGCGTAACTTTCCATTAGGAGACTGAGAGGTAGAAGGATACATATAGATACCTCCTTTGATCATATTCCTATGAAAATCCGATACCAAAGAACCTATGTAGCGAGAGGTATAAGGACGGTCATCTTTTTCTTCTTGACAGAACTTAATATAATCCTTCACACCCTGAGGGAATTTTATATAGTTCCCTTCGTTGATAGAATATATTTTTCCTTTTTCAGGGAATTTCATATCGGGGTGAGAGAGGTAGTAACTACCCAATGAGGGGTCTAAGGTAAAGCCATTTACACCCTTACCTGTGGTATAGACAAGCATAGTGGAAGAACCATATACGATATACCCTGCGGCAACTTGGTTCACTCCTTTTTGTAAGAAATCCTCCAACTGCACTGGGGTACCTTCTGGGGTAATGCGTCGGTAGATAGAGAAAATGGTACCTACAGAGACATTTACATCAATATTAGACGAACCATCAAGCGGATCTATTAGTACCACATACTTGCTTAACTCAGAGTTCTCTCCGTTTTTGATTTCAATGAAAGTATCATTTTCCTCCGAAGCAATACCGCAGACTACCTCGCGCTGAGAAAGAGACTTGATAAAGGTCTCATTGGCAATAACATCTAATTTTTGTTGTTCTTCCCCTTGTACATTTTGGTTACCTACAGCACCCAATACATTAGCAATACCTGCTTTGTTAATGGCACGATTGACCATCTTGGAAGCAATTTGCAAACAACTAATAAGTCGTGATAATTCCCCTGTGGAGTACTTAAAATCACGCTGTTTCTCAATGATAAACTCCCCTAAGGTGGGCAGACTCTTTTCTTCTTTCATGTTAATATCTCTTTATTTTAGTACTGCGAATTTACAATTTTTTTTCCATACAACCATGTTATTTATTTAGATTATAACAAATTTAACACTTTCATTCTTTCAAAATAACTACCTTTGCCAGCTTAAAAAACGATTTTTCATAAATGATTATTGACACACATACCCATCTATATGTAGAGCAGTTTGATACAGATTATAAGGAAGTTATCCAGCGAGCCATGGCCGCTGGGGTAGAAAAATTCTTCCTCCCTGCGATAGATTCCACCTATACCGAACGCATGTTTCGCCTGCAAAAAGCATACCCTAAGCAGATGTATCTTATGAATGGTTTGCACCCCTGTAGTGTGAAAGCGGATTGGGAAAAAGAGCTCGCTCATGTAATCGCTCTTATGCAAGCCCAACCTAATGCTTTCTATGCCATTGGAGAAATAGGTATAGACCTCTACTGGGACAGTACCTTTTTAGAAGCCCAGAAAGAAGCCTTTCGCCAACAGATTCACTTAGCCAAGACTCACAAGCTCCCTATTGTAATCCATTGTCGAGAAGCCTTTGAGGAAGTTTTTGAGGTACTTGAAGGGGAAAAGGACGAGCGATTATTTGGCATATTTCATTGTTTTTCAGGCAATCAGCAGCAGGCTGAACAGGCTATTTCCTATGGACTGAAATTGGGTATAGGCGGAGTAGTAACCTTTAAGAATGGGAAAATAGATACCTTTCTTAGTACTATACCTTTGGAACATATTGTATTAGAGACCGATGCCCCCTACTTAGCACCTGTACCTTTCAGGGGCAAACGCAATGAAAGTAGTTACCTTACTTATATTGTAAAGAAACTTTCTGATCTATATAAAATTCCTGAAAATGAGATTATTAAGCAGACTACAGCCAATGCCCTTGAAATTTTCAAGCCTTGATTGTTTCTTTTCTGATAAATTTTGTGTAACTTTGCACTGTTATTATCTAACTACTATATTTTGACAGATTTTTCTCAAATACGCCCTTTTCACGATAGTGAGGTATCCGAGATATTAAACTATATCAAGGATAACCCAACCATGTATCAGCTATTGCAATTTGGCTTTCCTAAGCTCAGTGAGCAAGAGCAGATAAAGTTGCTCCTTTCGTGCAAGAAAATAAGAGATTTTCAGTCAAGGATCATGTATCCTATCATCAAGAGCGCTATTAGTAAGAGTGTTACACAACTCTCTGATGATGGCTTTGAGTACCTCAATCCCTCTCAATCCTACTTGTTTATTTCCAATCACAGAGATATTATACTGGATACCTCCTTTCTCAATGTATTATTACATGAAAAAGGATTTAAGATGACTGCTTCGGCTATGGGGAGCAATTTGGTGAATACTCCTTTCCTTTTGGCCTTTGCTAAGCTCAATCGCAATTTCATCATACACAGAGGTTTATCACCAAGGGAGACACTACAGAAATCCCAATTAGTATCCCAGTTCATCGCTCGCTGTGTGATTGAGAAAAACCGTTCCGTGTGGATTGCCCAACGAGAAGGACGCACCAAGGACGGAAACGATCGTACCCAGCAGGGGGTAATCAAGATGCTATCCATGAATTGCCCCAAACAGATGCCTTTGATGACCTATTTCAAGCAACTACACATAGTGCCCATGGCTATTTCATATGAGTTTGACCCTACCGATATTCTAAAAATTCCTGCTCTTTTGGCTCAACATCATGGAGTGGAATATGTCAAAAAAGAGGACGAAGACTATAATAATATAGTGCAAGGTTTGGTAGGACAGAAAGGCTGTGTACATATCTCGGTAGGAAAACCCCTATATGAAGATTTAGACCTTATAGCTGAGCAAGAAGAACACACCAACCGACAGATACAAGCCCTTGTGGAACTAATGGACAATAGAATCCATTCCCAATATAAGCTATTTGCAAGCAACTATATAGCCTATGACTTACTTAATGATATAGAAAGATTTTCCGACAAATATACCGAGAAAGAACTGAGACAATTTGAGAGACGATTAGAGAATAGAAGTAATTCG
>CAJZFM010000208.1 GCA_915070235.1 uncultured Capnocytophaga sp.
AACATGTTAAAATGTAGCCAACTTATTTTTTTCTTTTAATTTTGCACCACTTAAATCTTAAATATAATAGGCTAAATGAAACGAGCCATAGTTGACTACAAAAAACTAACTAAAGACATCTTAGCTCTACTGGTGGAGAAGTATCCAGAGGGCTATCAAGATCGTGATGTTATCCGATTCAAGAATGCTAAGAACGAGACAGTGGAAGCGCTCGAGGTACGTACCGAAGACACCATTTACTTGGTGAAGGTAAGTACTCGATTGGCCTCTACCATGGAGCGTTATGACGAAGATGATGATGACTATTATTATGGAGAGGGTATACAGACAGACACCTTGGAAATGACTAAAGAGGACGAACTCGCCCTTAAGCGTAAAAAGGATATTTCCAAGACTTCTTCTCGCATAGAAGAAGATGACGACGATGATTATGAGGATGACGAGGATGATGATTATGATGAGGACGAGGATGATAACGATGATGATGATGACGAGGATGAAGATGATGAAGACGAAGACGAGGATGATGACGATGAGGACGAAGATTAAATATTTTTAAAAAAAGTTGTGTGTGAAAAATATTTATAGTATCTTTGCCCCCGATTTTAAAATACATAATAATCATTAAATAATATTGGAATGTATCTAACAAAAGAAACCAAAGCAGAAATTTTTAAACAACATGGTGGCAGCGAGAAAAATACAGGCTCAGCTGAGGGACAAATAGCCCTTTTCACCTTTCGTATCAATCACCTAACAGAGCACTTGCGCACTAATCGCAAGGATTACAATACAGAGCGCTCTCTTGTAAGACTCGTAGGTAAGCGCAGAAGCCTACTGGACTATCTCAAAGAAAAAGATATCGAGAGATACCGTGCTATTATTAAGGAATTAGGTATCCGAAAATAATTTTGTTATCAAACAAAAGGGGCTTTATGCCCCTTTTGTTCTATATAAAAGGCCATAAGATAGTAGTTTTTCATTGGAAATAAACACAAAACACACAACACTATTTGTTTCATTTTTAATAAAAAACTTTTATGATTCCAGAAGTAAAAAAAGAAATTATTGCTCTTGGTGATGGACGTACTATTTCCATAGAAACGGGCAAACTCGCCAAACAAGCAGATGGTGCTGTGGTGGTACAAATGGGCAACGCTATGCTCTTGGCTACCGTCGTGGCCAACAAAGAAGCAGGCGAAGGGGTGGATTTCCTTCCTCTAACAGTGGATTACCGTGAAAAATTTGCCGCTGCTGGACGCTTCCCTGGTGGTTTCTTCAAGCGTGAAGCACGCCCAAGTGATCAGGAAATCCTCACTATGCGTTTGGTAGATAGGGTATTGCGCCCACTCTTCCCTAAGGAATATTACTGTGAGGTACAGGTGATGATTCAGCTGATGTCTCACGATGAGAATGTAATGCCCGATGCCTTGGCAGGACTTGCTGCTTCGGCTTGTTTGGCAGTATCGGATATTCCTTTTGATGGGCCTATTTCCGAGGTGCGTGTAGGACGTATCAACGGAGTGTTCATCATCAACCCCAGTGCACAACAATTGACAGAATCCGATATGGATATCATGGTTGGAGCTTCTAAGGAGTTTGTAGCTATGGTGGAAGGAGAGATGGACGAAGTCTCTGAAAAGGATATGGCCGACGCTATTCACTTTGCCCATGAAGCGATTAAGGTACAGATAGAAGCCCAAGAACGTCTCCGCGCTCAGGTAGGTAAAACCATACGTGCCTACGAAGTGCCTCAAGAAAACGAAGAAGTAGCTAAGAAAATATATGACTTCTGCTATGACAAATGTTATGCTATAGCTAAGGAAAATACAACCAAGCATGAGCGTAGTGATAAGTTTGACGCAGTAAAAGAGGCCTGCAAAGCGCTCTTTACCGAAGAGGAATTAGAGGAATATGAGCCTTTGGTAAGCAAGTACTTCTCCAAAGCTCAAAAAGAGGCGGTACGCAACTTGATTCTCAACGAAGACCTCCGTTTGGACGGTAGAAATACCAAACAAATACGCCCTATATGGTGCGAAGTAGGCTATTTGCCTTCTCCTCATGGGTCAGCTATCTTCACCCGTGGAGAAACGCAATCCCTCACCACCGTTACCTTGGGTACTTCTCGAGAGGCCAATGTGATAGATATTCCTTCCGAACAAGGAGAAGAACGCTTCTACCTACATTATAACTTTCCTCCTTTCTCCACTGGTGAAGCACGTCCGCTTAGAGGGACTTCTCGCCGTGAGGTAGGACATGGAAACCTCGCTCAGCGTGCCCTAAAGCGCATGATTCCAGAGGATTGCCCTTATACCGTACGTGTGGTCTCTGAGATATTGGAGTCCAACGGTTCCTCTTCTATGGCCACTGTATGTGCTGGAACCTTAGCCCTTATGGACGCAGGTATCCAGATGAAAAAGCCTGTTTCAGGAATTGCCATGGGACTCATCACCAACGGGGATAAGTACGCTGTACTCTCCGACATCTTGGGCGACGAAGACCACTTAGGCGATATGGACTTTAAGGTAACAGGTACCAAGGACGGTATCACTGCCTGCCAAATGGACATCAAGATCAAAGGACTTACCTACGAAATTCTTGAAAAAGCCTTGGAGCAAGCCCGCGAAGGTCGTATGCACATCCTTGGAAAAATCACCGAGACTATAGCCGAGCCAAACCCAACTGTGAAGCCACATGCGCCTAAGATTGTACGTCTTGAAATGCCTAAGGAATACATCGGTGCTTTCATTGGTACAGGTGGTAAGAATATCCAAGACCTACAAGCCCGCACCAAGACTACCATTGTGGTAGAAGAGGTAGGCGAATTAGGTATTGTAGAAATCCTCGGTACCGATGCCGATGGTATCCAAGAAGCAGTAGATGCCGTATATCATGTATCTTTTGAGCCTGTAGAAGGGGAGATATACAAGGTACGTGTAGCCCGCTTGGTGGATTTCGGTGCTTTTGTAGAGTTTGTTCCAGGCAAGGACTCCCTCCTACACGTTTCTGAAATCGCATGGGAGCGCGTAGAGAACCCTGCCGATGTACTCAAGGAAGGTGATATAATAGAGGTAAAATACCTCGGTATAGACCCCAAGACCAAGAAGACCCGTGTCTCTCGCAAGGCACTCCTTCCACGTCCTGAAAACCTTGAAAAGCGTGAAAGACCTCATGACAAGGAGAAATCCCATGACAAGGAAAGAAAGGACAAACCCCACTTCAAAAAAGACAAAAAATAGCCTTTTAAGTGAATAATTAATAGTGAAAAGTGAAGAATTACCCCGTGTGATTCTTCACTTTTTCATTATCCTAATCCCTGACCCCTAACCTCTAATCCCTAACTTGGTATAATTTTTGCACTTACTAATAAGAAATAAATTGTATCTTTGTACTCAAAACTCAAAACTAAGAACTCAAAACTAACACTTATGCCATATACAATTACCGTACTCAATGACAGCCCTCAGGCCTTAGCCTATGTAAAGGAGGCAGAAACCCTTGATTTTGTAAAGGTTACAAAAACCAAGGAAACTAAGAAAAAGACAACTACCAAAGCAAAGGCAACACCTGCCCCTGAACTATTGGAAGAAGATGAAAATGGAATACCTCTTAAGTATAAAGAGGAGATATTGGCGCTTTCTCAAAAAACAAAGAAAGCAGCAACTAAACGATTTTATGAGAAAAGGGCTGAAAAAAGTATATCATGATAGCCATTACAGATACTAATATATTTTATAGTGCCTTAGCTGCACCTTATGGTGAGATAGCAAAAATACTATCAGAGAGAAAAAATGTACAATTTTTAGTTCCTGATTATCTTTTAGAAGAGTTTAAAAAACATCGCAAAAAGCTTGAAGAAGGTTCTGGTCTTTCTGCTAATGATTTCAAAAAGGAGTGGGAGTCAATAAAATCGCGTATTCAATTTATAAAAATGACTGACATCCCCAAAGATATATTTTTCAAATCGTACGAAATTGTGAAAGATATAGATGAATGGGATGTGTATTTTGTAGCTCTGCATTTTAAAACAGGACATAAACTTTGGACAGGAGATAAAGCTCTTATCAGTGGACTTAAAAATAAGGGCTATGAAATCTGTGTTACTACCGAAGACCTCAAAGAACACTTATATAAAAAACAAAGCCCTTAAAAAATAATTCTTCTTTTTTTCTTGCTAATTGAAAAAATAGTAGTACCTTTGCCGCCGAATTACAAACAAATCATTGTTTA
>CAJZFM010000209.1 GCA_915070235.1 uncultured Capnocytophaga sp.
TCTCTACATAGAGTTTCCCGAAAGCCTCTCCTACTACCCCATTGATAAGAGAAAGAGCACGTTTGTTCATAGGGCGTTGCTCTTGCTGCCCATTGAGGTATTTGCTATAGAAGTTAAAAGAAAGTTCGTCCAAAGCTCCGTTTAGATTTCCAGCATTGCTCGCCACTAAGTTGTAGCGGAGATAATCCTTAAGTAGAGGGAGGTTCTTCTCATTGACGAACTTGTCATACTCTTTGTACAAACGTATTTCCCCTACGATCACCTTATCAGTATTCACCCCTACTTTTTTAAGTAAGGCAGGGATATTGAGGTTCTTTACCAACTCAGAAAGCTCACTCATCGTCTTAGGATTGTAACTAAGGTTAGGATCACGGTCTTCCTCATTGGTCAGCATAAGCTTGGCAAGGTCTTTCTCAAAAGCCACCTGTTTTTGTGCTTTTTCATCAGCATTAGCATCACCAAGAAGCTTAAAGATGTCCGCTACAAATACCTGATATTTGTTAATGGCCTCCGTATTGCTTTCACTTTGTTTTTGGTAGTAGTCACGCCCCAATCCCAAACCAAAATTACTCAAATACACCGCATTCTGGTTGGAATCTTTCATATCGGCATAGACACCCCAGCCACATACAGGATTTTCTCCCAGTGGAGTAGCCTCTTCCAAATAGGCCTGTAGATCAGCGAGGTTTTTGATAGCCTCTATTTTCTTCAAATAAGGCTCAAGAGGTTCCAACCCTGCCTTGTTACGGGCATCCATATCCATATAGGTCTTATAGATAGCTTGGATCTTTTGTCCTTCAGAGCCGTCGGGGTAGGAGGTTTTCAGTAGGTTATCCAAGAGGGAAAGGCACTGCTCATCGGTTTC
Source organism: uncultured Capnocytophaga sp. (assembly GCA_915070235.1). GTDB lineage: Bacteria > Bacteroidota > Bacteroidia > Flavobacteriales > Flavobacteriaceae > Capnocytophaga. Next base: position 866 of record CAJZFM010000209.1, read on the forward strand.
CTCACGGAGCATATAGAAAGTACCCCAAGAGGGTTTGTCGGCAGGAATTTTGGCGGTTTTCATCCAGCCCCCATTGACGTAGTTATAGAAATCATCTTGCGGGCGCACAGAAGTATCCATAGCCGAGAGATCAAGACCTTTGTCGGTTGTTTCTTCTTTCATGTTGTCTTTTTTAGTAGGGTTGCCACAGCCCACCATAAGGGCAAGGCAGGAATACAAGTAAAATTTGTTCATATTTTATTAAGTTTTGAATTGTTAGTTTTGAATTTTAGAAAGATCAAGGAACATTTGTCTAATATTTTCATCTTTATCTTTTTCTGTGAAAGAAATAAAACCCAATTTCTCATAAAAAGAAACCGACTGCTTATAAGCATCAATAGTGATCAACCTACATGCCTGTCTTTCATTAAGTTCTAAACAATCATTGATTATATTGTGAATTATAAGACTGCCCAAGCCCTTCCCTTTGTATGTTTTATCAATAGCAAGTCTACCTATTTTGATAGCAGGGATTGCTCTTAAGTAACGTTTGGGATAGGGAATAAGCTCTCGTAAGAACTTTCTATATTGATTCTTAGAGACAAAGAAAGTCTCTTCCACCCGAAAGCTATCATTTAAGAGACTATAATAGCCCAATGTTCTTTCATTATTTTCTATGATAAAAGTGGTAGCAAGCAATTCTTTTTTATAAGGAAGTGCTTCCTGAAGAAGAAACTCATTTAGCTGTTCATCTCCACAATCAAAAGGTTTTATTTTGTGCTTTTCTGTGAGTAAACTAACAGAAATATCATCATCTATCACTGTTTTTTTCTTTTTTAAATAATGATTTGAAGAAAGCTGCATCTTTCTCTATCTTTTTCCGACTAAGAGAAATTCCTTTCTCTTTAAGGTAAGTTTCGTAATTTTCTATTTTTTTCCAAAACTCTTTAGCCTCTTTCCCTACCAAGGTAGGAGTCGGTTGAATAATTGTCGCCATAATTTTTGTTTTAAAGAGCAAAAGTACAAATAAATAATTAAATGAAAAAGTTAAATCGTAATTATTTTCTCAATCTTTCTATCCAATCGTTGAAATGTTTCTTATTCCTCTTCTCCTGACCATCGGCGATCAATGATTTCATTAAATTCTTCTTTGTCGAAATACTCAAAGAAGATTTCTCCAAAATCCTTGGTGGTAAGCTGTACTTCCCTATGAGGATTGTCCTTCTCCATACCGAGGTTAATGCAACCAAGCCGATGAAGTAGGAAATTATTCGCATATTTGTTGTACTTGAAGGTGATATATAGCTCTACGACAAATTTGTCCTTCTTGAACTCGAAGGTAAAGTATCCCCCTTTGCAAACTATTCGGTGCAATGGATAAAACATAGGGCAGAAATTAGGCGCTATCAAGAGTCTATATTTGTGCATTTCCTCTCCACTGAGTAGGATTACCACCCTTCGGTGTGCATTAGGCCCTCCTTGCTGTTCAATAAAGGAAAAGAGGTGATCTTCCTGTCCATCCTCATTGAGGTCGCAACTGTGGAGCTGCTCTAAGTCATATGCTCCCAAGCTAACGATTCTCTCTGAAAGTTCATTGGGGTTATCCACTTGACAAACATCTTGATAAGGAGTGATGATTCCCTTCCTATAGCTTATTTGGTTATCCATAAGAGTGGCAGCTTCTTCTTTCGTAGTGGCAGAGAAAGTCGCGCCTTTGCTCCATACCCCGTCCTTGAGCAAATAGGTTACCTGCTTGAAGGGAACGCAGACAGCCCCTTCTTCATCGCTCGTCTTTTCTCCTTTTTCTCCTGTAAAGTATTGGTTGTCTATGGCTGAGATATATACATCAAAATAGCGAGCGATTTCCTCAGGGGAGAGCTCATGTATCGCAGGAGTAAGGTGCTCGCTTAGCAAGAGGTCATTGGAAAAATATTGTAGTATATAGGGGTTGAACTCTGCCGTTTTGGGGAGTAGAGAAATATCTACCTTCCCAAAGACTGGATCCAAATGAGTAGGTATATCTGCTACATTACTATAGAAAAACTCTAAACCAGGGTATTCATTGGAGGTATAGGGTACTCTCTTGAGTAGCTCATAGAGCTTTGCCTCTATCTCTGGGCTCATAGGCTGTTCAGTGATAGGGGTTGTCTGCTTGCAGGCAAAAAGCCATAAAGCTAAGAGGATAAGAAATATCTTTTTCATAGGGGTTAGGGAAGTAACTATTCATTTTTCACTATTCACTTTTCGCTCCTTTATAAGGGTTAGGGCGATAGCCGTCCATCAGCTGATCGTTCTCCATGATAAAAGGAATCGCATTGGGCTGCTCCCATTCCACATCGTAACGGTTCATCAGGTAATCGCTTAGCTCAGTACGGTTGGCAAAGATAATGGCTTGGTAGGGTTCTTGGAAGGCAAGTTTCTCTATGAAAAGAAGTTTGCCCTCATAAGGCACCAACACCCCCACATGCCCCACAAAAAGCATATTCTCCTCTGGGGTGATTTGAGAATGGAAAACAGCCGAGATAAGTGATGCCTTGGTAGGGTCTCCCTTATAGCGGAAAGTGATACCCCGCTCCTTCCATGCTCGTTGCATGGCTTGCAAATGGGTATTGATATCCTTGGTATTGGTGGTAGGCACTTCAGTGAAGAGTGCAAAAAAGTCGTTTTCCTCTGCTGGGGTAAAGAGCTTTTTAGGAGCATTGCGCAAAGACTCACGGTCTATAAAGAGTACCTCATCTTCTCCTTTGCTGGCAAACTTCTTATCGGGAAAAGCTATCAAATCACGCAAAAGAGTAAAGGAAGTCAAGCGGCAATTATACCCTTGAAAGGCAGGGTATTTGGCTGTCCAGTCGGTTTGTATAGCCACCTCATCATACTTGGGCAGCAGGCTATCAATGGTTACAAAACCCTCTGGGACAAGGTTTGCTTTCGCTCCAGCGGTTTGGTTAAAGAGTGCTACACTCTCCAAGAAAGCAGCGACATGCTGCGCTGATATCCCAGCTGCAGTAAGGGCTTGCTGTACTTTTTCTTGAGTAGGCGTATCTACTAAGTTAGAGTAGGTCAGCGTTGGTACGACTTTTTCTTGAGTCTCTTGTGGTGTTTCTGCCGCTGCTGTAGTGGGGGCTTTCTTCTCTTGGCAGGCTATAGCCGCCAAAGAAAGTAGGGTCAATACAATTTTTCTCATTTTTATTATCTATTTTTTATACTTTTGGAGGCAATATGCCTCTCTTACCTAATATGCTACGACTCAACCAACTCCAAAAACTTTGGTAGTACCTTATCCGTGAGCCATACTCCATTGGCAGAGAGATAGAAAGTAAAACCTTCCTTGTACATTGCCATTGTATTTACTTTAAAAATTATAGGGCTGCCATGTCGGCTTC
>CAJZFM010000210.1 GCA_915070235.1 uncultured Capnocytophaga sp.
GGTCTATATATAGTAAAGTATTGATACTATTGAGCATATTGAACAAAAAGTGCGGTTGTATCTGGCTACGGAGGGCTTGTAGTTCGCTTTCGGTGGCTTGTCGCTCCAGTTCTTGCATTTTTTCACTATTCTTTACCCATACTTGGAATATCTTGATAAGGGTAGAGAGCATTATAAAAGGTATCAAACTCAATAATGAAAAAAGAAACAAGGTAGGAATGGGCAAATCCATTGCTTTTTTTAGGGCTTCACTGATAATATACGCTCTCCATATAACAGCATTTAGGTAGTAGGTAATCACTTGACAGACAAAGAGTATCCCTATAAGGCTAAAGGTGTAACTCATCAGTTTTCCTCTAAACAAAAAGTGAGGAATAAGCACATAGAGATTTAGGTAAAAAGCCACTGTAATAATCAAATACCTCTCTATCCAATCCAGATGGTCAAAAATACCCTCGTATGCCCCCCATTCTTTGGTAATTAGAAAGAATAGCAACAATGATACACAAGCGGTTATATGCCGATAAATACGGTATTTATCGGCAATGAGAAACTGTAAGAGGAGATTATTCCTTAGAAATATATAAGGATTTTCGTCCATACTAACCTATTATTTAATCGTAATTCCTGCAGCAAAATACAAGGCAGGGAGGAATACACTGGAGCGTGCAGTACCGTCTTCATTCTTGGCTTCGGACTGGAACATAGCCGCAAGGGTGCGCTCCCTATACCGTCCCGAACGAATAAAACTACCTCCAATAGTAAGGGGAATGCTCACATGTTTGCCTATTTTAAATTCAGGCTCCATCCCTACAAAGAAGGTTTGTGAAGAGAACATTTCCTTTTGTTCGTTACGCCTCAAGTAAGCAGCATACCCGCCTATATTAGCCACTAACTTTAAGCTAAGGTTTTCACGGTAGTTATACCCAAAAGCTACTTTTCCTCCGTCAAGCAGACTGACATCTATGGTGAATTTGTCAGAGAAACCGCCTTTGTATTTGAAATAAAGGGCTGGGAATAACATAGGATAACCAAAAGTATTATTCAGTGCGGCTCCTGCTCCTATCTCAAGGTTTGCTCTCCAATGCCATACAAAGAGTAATGCTCCATTGGCTACCACATTTTCACCTATATGGATCGAAGAGAGACGGTTTTCGGGGGTATAGCTCCCTGCACCCAGTGCCATAAGCATAGACCAACGTTCCTTTAACGGACGTAAGTGGATAGCGCTTACCCCTAGGTTCATCACCTGAGAGGGGTGTTCTTTCCCCAAAGGGAAATTATGGTTGTTCATCTGTACAAAGGTGCCATTGAGCGATACACCCCATACAGTAGGCCGCTGATAGGGATCATCTTCCTTAGGGGCTTGCATAGAGAGGGGTACCAAGGCCCCCACTGAATAGATCATCGCCGAGCCATCGCCCGTATTGGTATTGGCTACGGCATCGTAGAACTTGGAGTTGCTAATATACTCAGTCTTAACACTGATTTGTGCAAAGGTCTTGGCCACAAAACACAGCATTATAAGAGTTATGACCTTTTTCATGGGAGATTGTTTTGTATTACAGGGCAAAAGTAGTTAAAAACGAATCACCAAATCTAAAAGTCAAACTTTTCTATACCAAGAGCGAAATTTACTCGATAAAATAAGTCAATTTGCAGCTATGTCAATTAATCAAATATCTCATCAAGAGCAAAAGTATGTACCCCTTTAGGAGCTATGGTTACTTCTTTGCGCATTTTCTCAGCGAGAACCGAAGTAGGCATAGGGCGATAACGTTTTAAAATGCCTAATTTGTTTAAAAATTTAAAGGCTTTCGCTGTGAAGTTTTCACCACTTCTGTCGCTATTAGAGCGGATGAGTACAGAGGGCTGAAAGATGAGTAAGCGGGGAAACTCAAGCTTTTTAACGGCGTCCTCCAACTGTCCTTTCATACGGTTGTAGAATAGCTTGGACTGTGCCTTAGCTCCTGCTGCTGAGACGAGCACAAAGGTAGGTACTCCATTGTTGCAACAGTGCTCAGCAAAATTGTACTGATAGTCGTAATCCACACGCCATTGCGCTTCTTTGCTACCAGCAACAGCTAAGGTAGTGCCTAAGCAAGAGAAAGCCACATCACCCCGAAGCAAGTCAGCCCATGCCTCTGGAGTCTCAAAATCAACCACATGGGCGTGTAGCTTGGGGTGAGTGAGGGTTAAGGGTTTGCGCACGAAGCAATGCACCTGGCTGTAAGTATCGTCGGCTAAAAGCTGTGTTACTAAGTCTTTTCCAGTGGCGCCCGTAGCGCCGATAATGAGTGCTTTCATAATGTTCAATAATTAGCCGAATATAGAGAGTCATTCCTCAATATACCTTCCGCATTTTAATAGCTTCTTAAATATTTCATCATCAGTACTTTCCATACGATATAAGCTATTATTTTGTCGCAAAAATACACTTTTTTTGCGACAAAACAAGCGTGTTTTTAAATTTTATCCTTTCAATTTGTCCCAATCTTTTTTAGGGTTAAGGAGTTCGGTGGAACGATATAAGAGTGAGTCCTCTTCATTTCCGTCGTAATCATCTATATAAAAGGCAAAAAGAAGTAAGCCGTTTTCCTCGCGATTGCCAAAAAGCCCTTCTTTATCACACTCGGCAAGGGCATTGAGCAGACAATCCTCAAAGTCCTTGCGCAAAGCATCATATTGTTCCTCCTCATCGTCACCATCTAAAGCCTGTACCAAGAGATAAGTCTCTTTGTACAAATGACTTTGGTTGTCGAGCCAGTTGTCGGTATTTTTTTGTACAGGTACATAAGAACCATCGTAGTCCTCTTCACATTCACCACTCCATATAGCCTCTACTATAGAAGCATTGGGGTCATAAGCCTTGATAGCTTCCCGACTGATAGCGGCATCACTAACGGCAAAGAAATCGTCTACTAAGAATAGATAATAAGCCTCTAAATGAGCTCCTTTACTATCGGCTTTGGCTTTGATATGAGAAAATGAGTAACGAAAATGTTCTTTCGCCAACTGTTGAATGTGATTTTTTTGTTCTTGAGTCATTTTATTTTTAGTTTTAAAATAGGATTATACTTTCTTGAAAAAGAATTCTTCTTCATCACCTACTACTATTACAAAGTCATTGGTGGAGGGAATGCCCAGTGATACCCAGTCTTCTTTGAGGCGTTTGGCGCAAGCGACTAATAGCTTTGTGGCAGCGCTCTCCCTTTCTTGTATTTCAGTCTCTTGGTTAAAGAGCTCAAAGAGGGCAGTGTCTTCATTGTCTGTTTCAATCTCTACGGTATGGGCATAATCGGCAGTGTTCCAAAGTAAGCTATCAGCTCTTTTTCCGTAGCTTTCCTTCCATTCGAGCCTCTCGCTTTCAGTGCCAAAACCTATTGTTGGAGGCATTATATATTGGTAATCAAAGGCTATATTCAGACAATACAAAGGCTCTGGGATAGGATAGGCTTTGATTGCAGGAATTAACAACGCATAGAAGCGTTCGGCTACACGCTCCGAGAGCTTTTTATAACTCACTTTCTTATCTTTCTTCTGATACCATACTCCCCCATCTTTCCCTGTAATACTATTGAGCTCGCCCAGCATATCATAAGTATAGACAAAACCACGTTCAAAGCCTTTTTCAGCCGAATAATCATCTTTCCCTACCCAATCACAACTCACAAGCTTATCATCTTCATAAAACATTGTCTTTTGTGACCATTTATTGCCTTTAAAAGCTGCATAGATAGCCTGCAATAGCGCATTTTTATAGACAAATATCTTTGTGTTGATACATCTTTTTTCCTTAAAATACTCAAAATGATAACTGATAATTTGGCTGTCTTCTCGGAAGTAGAAAGTTTCATAATACTGTCCTTTAAACTCAATATAACTGCGTTCCACGATAATCTCATCGTTGGCATTCACGCCATATTGATATTTATCCTCTGCATTTTCGGGAGCTTCTTTAAGGATTTTACTCTTGGGAAAGCGATTTTGCTCGAAATAAAAAGGCTCTAAGGAGAAGAGTCCCACGCCTCCTGAAGCCCAAAACCAACGCACTACCTGCGCCTCTATTTGGGCTTTCAATTTTGGGTAATTCGCTTGGGCTTGGTCATAGAGTTTTCTTGCTTGTTCGTTCATAAGATTTATATTAGTAGGAAAAGGCTAAGGCAAGTTTATCTTCTTGAGTTCGCCAGCAGGGGTGAGCAATAGTGCCTC
>CAJZFM010000211.1 GCA_915070235.1 uncultured Capnocytophaga sp.
TTCCGCCTCCAGATACATTACTCAATATCAATACCCTTGGGTTGCCCGTGTCATACTGAACATTCACCGATGCTCCCAATCCTGTAGTGAGTATACCTGGGTCTGTAACCGCAGGAAGTTCATAATTGCCATTGGTGTTATCTGGCAAGGTGATCCTTACCGTGCCTCCTCCCAAAGCCTGAGTGGTCTGGTTCGTTAATGTTACCTTATAGAAAATCGTACTACCCTTGTTAACTGTCGTAATCGCTGGCGATGACGATGTAGAGGATGCTACAAATGCGCTCTCTACCTTTACATTTACATGTGGCGCTAAAATCGTTACCTTAAAGCGCTTCTTGCCCTCAGTACCACCATCAGCCTTACTCTTGACTGTGTATTCTACATAGTTATCCCCTACTTGGAAACCATTATAGGTGGTCGCTGGCGTGTTGCCCTCCGTATCAGGCGTAGGCGTGTATTTGCTGCCGTCCGCCTTGGTTACCTCCCAAGTGAGTCTGTAACCACAGCCCTCCGTATCGGTAATCGTCGGCGCTGTCCATGTGGCCGTGGCCGCACACTGATTCGTTGGCATCGTCTCCGATACATCCGGTAGCGCTCCTATCGCAGCGTCAGTGAAATTCGTTACCTTTAGTGGTACCTCTTTCTCTGCGGTGTTACGAGCAGTAGGAGAACCACAGCCCATACCTGTCTTGAGGGTGTAAGTCACAAAGTACTTAGCCCCCATAGTTGGGTTGAGTGTTATCGCAGCCTTGCGAAGATCCGCTCCTGCTACACCATCAAGCGCATTGGCAGGGTTAGACTTCCATTGTATATCATATACTGCCTCAGAGAGATCCACTGAAAGTGTAAGTGGCTCACTGGCACAAGCCGCTGCACGGTCAGCAGATACCTGTGGCGCTACAAGCGCACCAAAATCAGGTACTTGTACCTCACGATCCAAACAGCCTGACTCAAACTTCACCTCATAGGTGTCCCCACCTGTGAGCTTAGGTACATTGTTGAAAGTAGCAAACGCATCCCTTAAGTTAGCAGGTCGTTGTGTTATTGTTATAGGTGCGATAGGTGTACCATTAGCATCCACCGCTATAGTCTTATTACCCCCTGAGACCTTATATAAGGTATAAGTGATAGGGTACTGAGGTTCAGAACCATCAGGGAGTTCCACCCTTACAAATCCTGTATTGGGATCCGCAGGATCACACATGCCTATAGAAACTGTTGGATCTACCTCGTTAAACTCTTCTATAGTGAATTCCTTATAGATCATAGTATCCTCTACCCATTTCCTACCTCTCTGGCTGGTTTGGTAACCATAAGTATAACCTTGCGCTTCAGGGTTATCTACAATTGTATGAAAAGGATGCCATACTTGAGGTGGTTGAATACCTAATATATATTTTCCTGGCTCTAGATTTCCTATTTCTCCTTTTACTACTTCCACTGTTGGATCAGGAGATGGTATCATAGTCAATGCTTTCTCTCCCTTTTTCTCTCCTGTTCGCTTATAGATAGGCAGACCATTCTCTAAATCTTTGAAGACAAACATTTTAACAAAAGGCATTGAAGTAGTCTTTCCATAAGTACCCTCAAAGACAATTTTTCCTTTACCTTCCCCAGAAGCACAATCCACTGCTTCTTTTTTCTTCAGTGTAAAGTTAGGAGTTACTACAGGTACTGTGTATGAATAAGGATATTGATATGTACCACAATTATCCCTTAGAGTAATCCTATACTCTCCTGGTGGCACATCTCCTATATAATAGATGTTATTAGCTCCCTTATTCATAGAAGGATAGAGTTCTATTCGCTTAGGGAAAGTAACTGTATAATTACCAGCTACACTCCAAGGACCTGAAGTTGGTATTGATACAGATCTTCGCCCATCTACACGAGTAAGAGTTACCCAAAGATGGTTACTATCTGTTATTAGTCCTACTAATCCACTATTTGCAGCATCATGATTCCCTATCGCTAAGGCTCCTCCTTTATTTGGAGAGTCTAATAGTGTTCTACCTTCAACCCCTGCTATAGGAACACTTGACAAGGCTGTATTAGGTATAGTGTTACGAGCAATAGTGCGAATATAATTTCTACAAGTATTTAGCGTTCCAAAAGTATATCCCTGAGCTGCATATTGTACCCTATAATCTGTAGTTGAAAGATTTGTTGTTCCTAATCTATGTTTATTATGATTTATACCATCAAAATATCTATAAAGAGGTTCCTGTGCTTCAGTAGAGGTTACATCAGTCCATGTTCCTCCTGTTTTTATACTTAACTTATTCTGTATACTTCTCACATCACAGACATAGTTATAAGAAGTAAAATTAGCTCCATTCCAAAATTCATTCTGAAATTGTGTTGCAAAAACTACTTTCTTGGGACAAGATCCTCCCCCTGATGGGTCAGTTTCTGTCCTTATTTCTGTATTAGGCATATTTGGATTTAAGGCTGCTACGGTAATTTGATGTTGAGCAACCGTATTACCTGAACAATCTTCATAAGATAAGGTAAGTTGATCTCCAATTTTTACAGTCTCTGCTTCTGGTAATTTAAATATCTTATATCTTTCTGTGTGCCAAACACGAAATTCATTATTTCCAAAAAGTGTAAAGCTAGGCCCTGTAGTTCCTATTAAAGCATCAGACAATCCATAAGATCTTGTCCATGCTGGCCCTGATACAGGTTGTACCCTGAGCGTATATCTACCTGGATAATACAATCTATCATCTGTTTCATTTGTATACCTTCCCATTATAGACAAACTATACTCAGCACAATTAGAAGCAGGATTACATACAGGCACCAAATTTATCCCCAAATGTATTGGAGAATAGGTATAATCTTTCCTCAACTCTCTAACAGCAGTACAACTGGTACCATTATCTTTTATAGTAACTTTATATGTTTTATTAGCTTCTATTCTTTTTCCTGATTCAGGAACCAAATGAGCTTCAGTAGTAGCTCCTGCTGCCTTAGTAACAACACGGCTGGCAATAATTACCTCATTGGTATCCTTATTTACTAATTGAACGGCAAAAGGCCCTGTACCGTTAGCATTAGCAATACGTACGGTAAGGGATCCCTCTGGGGTAATTCCAGGAGCCGCTGGCTGGCATATTTCCATCCGTGGATCATTGGCCAAGAAAGAACCTGCGGCAGGTTTAGTAGTATAAGCAGCACTTTCACGTATTGTACGTGAACAGCCCGCTCCATTTACTTGGTCAGTTACTTCTATCTGATAAGCAGTGTTAGGCTTGAGCCCTATAAGCTCTACAGAGGTTTCATTACCTGACTTATTAGTAGGTGCAGAGGTTATCGCAGGAGTAGTTTGCCCCACTTCGTAGAGCTTGACAACAAAAGGACCTACCCCATTCTTTATCTTAATGGTGATCTTTCCCGAAGAGCCACACTCTCCCCCCGCGGCTACCTCAGTGGCGCGCGTCTGGGAAGTATCTACCTGAAAACCATTGTAAGTACCTACTATAGCTATTCGCTTGGAGATAGCAGTGGTAGTTCCTCCTACTTTCTTTTGTATCTTTACTATATAACCTCCATTAGAAAGCCCCGTAAAAGCGACTTTCTTCTCTGTAAGGTCAAAAGACTGGCGGGCTTGCTCACGACCATTCTTGATCAAGATAGCCCAATGCTCCCGTAAGACGGACTCTTCAGCATTCCACCTAACTGTAATGTTCCCTCCACAAGGAGTTTTTCCTATAGAGGTAACAAAACTTGATGGTAGCTGCGCTTGCGCAAAGAGTGGCAGTAATAGCATTACTACATACAGCCAGTGCTTCTTCATATTCAAATCGGATTTATTGATTTTCATCATCTTATAATTTTACAGCTCTTCACGAGGTATTTTGTGCGCAAATTTATAAATTATTATTAATATACCAAGTATTTTTTCAAAGTTTTTTTCTTGAAAATGAAAATTTAACGTTTTTAAGGGGAATTTTGTTTTGTAAGTAATTGGTAATTAGTTAATTGTAAATTTTATAGAAAAGGAAGAAGTTTTTAACAAGGCTTGATTTGCGAAGTCCTTTCGGTAACCTACCACCTATTACCCTTGTAACCTCCCCCTTTACTCTGCTTGTAACCTCCCCTCACATACCCAGCTGTGAGCACTCGCTGGCTTTCCCCTCCGAGAGGTAGGGTTGTTATAAAGTCTTATTATAGGCTGTTCTTTTGAAATTTATCTCTTA
>CAJZFM010000212.1 GCA_915070235.1 uncultured Capnocytophaga sp.
AGTTTTTATTTTTTTATTTTTATTTTTTTTGTATATTTGCCCCCACAATTAGTTTTAATCAAAAATTTTATATTATTAGACAAATGAAAGTATCGTATTTTTTAACAGCCCTGTGTTTCTGTACCGCTTTTTTTAGCTTTGCCCAACCCAAGTTGGAAGATTCTTGGAAGGATAACCACCTGAACGAAACCTTGGAAACGCCCCTTGGTTTCCTAAGAAAGGAAAAAACAACGGTGGATAAGGTAGATTATTTCTTAGGAGTGGATAAGAGTAACAAAATAAAGTATATAGAAACCAGTAGCCCAACTTTTAAGGTAGGTACTTACAACCTTGCCACTAAGTTATTTGACTTCAAAAACTATACTTATACCCGCTATTTTGAGGGCTGGGGCTATTATCTTAGGATAAACCCTTCTTGGTGTGCTTATTTTGGAAAAGGAAAGCCAACTAAGGATAGCCGCCCTATATTCTACTTCAATTATGATTTTGGTAAGGCAGAAGGTAAGCCTATCTTTGATGCTAATTATGAAGAGGTACTTGCCGCTCAGCAAAAAGCAGAAAAGGAAAAAGCAGAGAAAAAAGCTAAGGAGAAAGAGGCTATTGCTCAGAAAAATGCAGCCTACGAAAAGGAAAAAGAACGTTTAGAAAAAGAAAAGGCTGAGAAAGAAAAGGCTGAACTGGAACGCAAACTCGCCTTGCAAAAAGAGGCAGAAAAGCGTAAGGCCGAAGAGGAGGCTAAGAGAAAAGCTGAAGAGGAAGCCAAGCAAAAGTATGCCCGCGAGGTAGCCGAGTACAACGCTAAGAAAGAGGCCGAGAAAAGAGCAAAAGAGGAGGAAAGAAAACGCAAATCCGAAGAGTTCCGCACTGGTCAGCGTGTCGTAAATACAGAGTTGGCCGAAACAGGTAGCGGTACGTCCACTGAGGCACTACAAGGCGGAGAAAAACTCTTGGACGATAACCTAAAGGTAAAGATAAAGAAGTCCCTACGCGACTATCAAGCCTATATTAAGAAAAACCAACAACGTACTGAAGCCTATCCGTTAGTGCTGATCAATTATAAGGACGTTATGGACTACCCACAAAGTGAGTTGGCCAAAATCAGTAAAATCGTTTCCACTACGGTTTTCAAAAAAGGTGCTCCACGTACCACCGACTTTAAGGAAAAAGGTGCTAATGGAGTAGTGATTATCAAGGTAGAGTTTAAAAATTGAGTTTATTGTTTTTTTTATTTGACAAGAAAAGGTATCGCTTTTTGGCGATACCTTTTTACTTTATCGGGTGAGTTTCTTGTATTTGATACGGGTGGGAGTAACCTCCTTGCCAAGACGTTTCTTCTTGTTTTCTTCATATTCGGAGAAGCTGCCCTCGAAGAAATACACCTGAGAATCCCCCTCAAAGGCCAAGATATGGGTACAGATACGGTCTAAGAACCAGCGGTCGTGGGAGATCACTACCGCACAACCAGCGAAGTTCTCCAAGCCTTCTTCTAAGGCACGTAGTGTATTGACATCTAAGTCGTTGGTAGGCTCGTCCAAGAGTAACACGTTGCCTTCTTCCTTGAGAGTCATAGCCAAGTGCAGGCGGTTGCGCTCTCCTCCGGAAAGGGTGGCTACCTTCTTGTTTTGGTCACTACCAGAGAAGTTGAAGCGACTTAGGTAGGCACGGGAATTTACTTGGCGACCGCCCATGAGAATGAGGTCTTGCCCCTCGGAGAAGTTTTCCCAAATGCTCTTTTCGGGGTCTATATTCTTATGAGTCTGATCCACATAGGCGATTTTTACGGTATCTCCTACGAGGAACTCCCCACTATCGGGCTTTTCTTCGCCCATAATCATACGGAAGATAGTGGATTTCCCTGCACCATTGGGGCCTATCACCCCTACGATACCCGCCTGTGGGAGGACAAAGTTCAGGTCATCATAGAGGAGCTTATCACCGAAAGCCTTGCTTACATGGCGCGCTTCTATTACATTGGTACCTAAGCGAGGCCCATTAGGGATATAGATTTCGAGCTTTTCTTCCAATTGTTTTTGGTCTTCACTCAGTAGGCGGTCATAGTTCTGCAAGCGCGCTTTCTGTTTGGCTTGGCGCCCTTTGGCGCCTTGTCGTACCCACTCAAGCTCACGTTCGAGTACCTTCTGGCGCTTGGTCTCTGCTTTTTGCTCTTGGGCAAGGCGTTTGGCCTTTTGATCCAGCCAAGAGGAATAGTTCCCCTTCCATGGGATTCCCTCCCCACGGTCAAGCTCTAAGATCCAGCCCGCTACATTGTCCAAGAAATAACGGTCGTGGGTGACAGCGATCACCGTACCTGCATACTGTTGGAGATGCTGCTCAAGCCATAGGACAGATTCGGCATCAAGGTGGTTGGTAGGCTCGTCCAAGAGCAGTACATCGGGCTGTTGCAATAGCAGGCGGCAGAGGGCTACTCGGCGGCGTTCCCCTCCTGAGAGTACCTTGATAGGGGTATCAGGGTCAGGAGTACGGAGGGCATCCATGGCCACTTCTAATTGATTGTCAAGCTCCCAAGCATTCAGCGCATCTATCCTGTCCTGTAACTCCGCCTGCTTGTCCATGAGTTTTTGCATCTTCTCTGGATCGGAGTAGTTCTCCTCTAGGCCAAAGAGGTCATTGATATGGTTGAACTCCTCCAAGAGCTTCATTGTCTTAGCCACTCCCTCGCGCACTACCTCAATGACGGTTTTCTCTTCGTCCAACTTCGGTTCTTGTTCTAAGTAGCCCACCGTATAGCCAGGGGCGAAGACCACTTCTCCCTGATAGTTTTTGTCAACTCCGGCGATAATTTTTAGTAGGGACGACTTACCCGCCCCATTAAGCCCCAAAATACCAATCTTAGCCCCGTAGAAGAAACTCAGATAGATGTCCTTAAGCACCTGTTTGTTGGTAGATGAATAGGTCTTACTGACCTTATTCATGGAAAAGATAATCTTTTGATCGTCTGCCATAATAAAGTGAAAAATTAAGGGCAAATATACGAATTATTTTGTATATTTGTCGGCAAAAATAGGATTCAAGCATGTGCTATATATGTCATAAATCTTTCTTAGCCTTCATTATTTTAGGGATAACTTTGCTGGTCTCGTTCTCTTGTTCAGCACAGAAGAATAGCACTTATCCCACAGAAAAGGGTATATTTGATCAAAACGGAGAGTATAAGGGAGACACTTTCCTTCGTCTTGATGAAATAGAGAGACTTGTGGATACAATTATAGCCGAAGGGAAAAGAAAGAGAAGGCATTATGTAATGCAGTATCCTGATGGAAAAGGAAACGTATACAGATTTGGGAAAGGTGATAAATACGCAGGTTTGTATTGGTTTAACTCTTATAACAGATATCAAGTATATCGTGGGTACTATTTAGATACAGGTACCATATATACCAAGAAAACAGAGTTAGGAGATACTCCTATTGGCAAAGAAATCACCTATACAAAAGAGGGTAAGGTAGAAAGTATCATAGATTATGAAGCTGATTTTTCTACCCCTTTGGAAGAAATAGTAGCTTTATGTAGAGAAAAATTCAATGTAGATTTAGAATACAAAGTTCCTGCGAATCCTTCCGAAATTGAATTTAAACGTGTGATTTATAAGGAGCATTCCGATTGTCCTAAGGCTTACATACTATCATTTTCTTCCAAGGAGGAAAAGGAAGATAATAAAAAACGATTTATAGTTATTAAAGACGGAACGAAAGAAATTGTAATTGATAAATTAATTAATAGATGGGAAGAAACTCCTGTAGGAAAAGATCTTATCAAAATAGAAGAAGCATCTCTATCTGATGAAGAAATTATAAAAGCACTCCTTTTTCATTATAAATAAAAGTGCTTAATCCCAGCGGGGGGGTGACGTATACAGAGACAAAAACTAAATTTTAATATTTTTTTACTATGACAATAATAGAACTTATAAAACTTATTAAGCCTATTCCTGAATTGTTTATTAGGGAACATAGTATATTCAGCCTCGAGGTATTTATTAATGGCTGGTGTTACCGTGATATAAAAGGAGATGCTAAAGAAGAAGCAAAAGAATATGTCTTATATACAGAATTTTATGAATGGCTACAAGAAAAATATAAAGTAGGAGGTAGTGGAGGATGGGCAGATATCCTTTATTATAAATTTGAAACTGAGGAAAAGGCTTTGGATGAGTTTTTTATCTTATTCAATACGTTTTATAA
>CAJZFM010000213.1 GCA_915070235.1 uncultured Capnocytophaga sp.
GTATCCACTCTCGTACTGATTTTGACTTAGGTAACCACGAGAAATATTCAGGCAAAAAACTACAATACTTTGATCCTGATGAAAATAGAAGCTATGTTCCTTATGTATTGGAAACCTCAGTGGGGCTTGACCGCTTATTCCTTGCTATCTTCTCTCATAGCCTACAAGAGGAAACCCTTGAAGGAGGAGAAACACGTACAGTACTGCGCTTACCTTTTGTATTGGCTCCTACCAAAGTAGCTATATTACCTCTGCTTAAGAAGGATGAATTACCTGAGCTTGCTTTGGAAATCTTCAATGATCTAAAATATGATTTCAATGTCGCTTATGATGAGAAAGATGCCATAGGCCGCCGCTATCGTAGGCAGGATGCCGTTGGTACTCCTTTCTGTATTACCGTGGATCACCAGTCCAAGGAGGACAACACCGTCACCCTACGCCACCGCGATACCATGGAGCAACAACGTGTGCCTATCTCCGCCCTGAGAGAGCTTATCCTCAAAGAGGTAGATATGAACCAGTGGCTTAGAAGAATCAGTAAATAAGGTCACATTCTAAGTAGCAGAGACTGTCCGAAAAGACAGTCTCTTTTATTGTGGAAAATATTTGCTTTTTGTTCTTGGTCTTTTGTTATTAAAAATTGTAACTTTGCCCCCGTTTTAATCACTTTTGTATGTTAATCAGATATTGTGCTATTATCTTTGGTTGTTTAGCCTTGGGAGAGTTGATTGTTCATCTCACTGGTATTCACTTTCCCTCTAGTATTATAGGAATGATACTGCTGACCCTTTTTCTACACTTAGGCTGGGTCAAGCTGCATTGGGTCAAGGCTTTTTCTGATATGTTGATCTCCCACTTAGGGCTGTTCTTCGTGCCGCCCAGTGTGGCTATATTGGCTTATTTTGACCTTATAGCCAAGAATTTCTTATCTATCAGTGTGGCTATTGTCGTCAGTACCCTTATTGTGATGGTCGTAACAGGCCATGTGTATCAATTTATCCGCAAAAGAACCAAACATCACCATGACCATGAAAATATTTGAAAATCCTTTAGTCCTTTTAGCCATTACCTTTGGTGTCTATTATGGAGTCCTTATGCTCCAACAGAAATACAAGTCAGTATTCCTAAATCCTGTGATGCTCGCCGTCTCTGTGCTTATAGGCTATTTGGTTATCTTCAATATCTCTTATGAGACCTATGAGCGCAATGCAGGTATGTATATAGATTTTTGGCTTAAGCCCTCTATTGTGGCTATGGGGGTACCCCTATACCAACAGCTCTCTAAGATTCGCAAACAACTTCTACCACTGCTCCTCTCCCAGTTTGTGGGTAGCTTGGTAGGAATCCTCTCAGTATGCTATATTGCCAAGGGCTTAGGAGCCGATGAACACATCATTCGTTCTTTAGCCCCTAAGTCGGTAACTACCCCTATCGCCCTTGAGGTATCCAAGACCCTACATGGGATTACCTCCCTTACCGTAGCCGCTGTGATTGTAACAGGCATCTTGGGGTCTATCTTAGGCTTTAAGGTGCTCCAATGGACAGGGATCAAAAGCCCAATGGGGCGAGGAATTTCCTTGGGAACAGCCTCTCATGCCTTGGGGATTATGGCCGCCTTTAACCTTAGTGAAAAGCACGCTATCTATGCCAGCTTAGGAATGATTTTCAATGGTATCTTTACCGCTGTTTTAGCCCCTATCGTAATGCCTTTTATCTTGTAAGGAATCGTAAATAGCCTGAGCGGTTCTTTGGCTGGCGCCTTCGTTGCCTAATTTTTCACGTAAGACTTGGTAGTCCTTTAGCAGCCGCTCCCTATAGGCAGGGTCTAAGAGCTTGTCCAATTCCGCTTTGAGGTTTCGGGTGTTGAGCGCTCCTTGGATAAGCTCAGTAACCACGGGGGCGTCCATGATGAGATTGACCAAGGAAATGTACTTGAGGCTAATGACCCGCTTGGCTATTTGGTAGGAAATCCAATTGCCACGGTAGCAGACCACTTCAGGGACGCGGAACAAGGCTGTTTCAAGGGTAGCCGTGCCACTGGTAACCAAGGCCGCATGGGCATGAGAGAGCAGGTCATAGGTCTTTCCACTGACAAAATGTACATTCTCTTCCTTGATAAACTGCTTATAAAAGTCATATCCTAAAGAAGGTGCCCCTGCGATAACAAACTGAAACTCATGGTAGCTCCCCACTACAGAGAGCATCACCGAAAGCATCTTGGCGATCTCCTGCTTGCGGCTACCAGGGAGCAAGGCAATGATAGGGCGCTCATCTAAGCCATTTTCTTGTACAAACACCTGCTGGCTGACTTCTCGGCGTGCAGCGATAGCATCTAAGAGCGGATGACCTACGAAATGTACAGGATATTGGTGTTTGCCTTCATAGAAATCCTTTTCAAAAGGCAAAATCACATACATGGCATCTACATCTCTTTTAATCGCTTTGATACGGTTTTCTTTCCATGCCCATATCTGTGGGGAGATATAATAATGAGTAGGGATTCCTTGCTCTTTAGCCCACTTGGCAATGCGCATATTAAAACCAGGGTAGTCTATGAAGATAAGTGCATCGGGCTGAAACTGAGTAATATCGCGCTTGCAGAAATCTATATTGCGGAGAATTGTTTTGAGATTGGTTACTACCTCCCAAAAACCCATAAAGGCCAAATCGCGGTAGTGCTTGATGAGCTTTCCCCCGACAGCTTCCATGCGATCTCCTCCCCAGAAGCGAAACTGAGCTTGTGGGTCTATCTCTGCAAGTGCCCGCATCAGGTTTGCTCCATGTAAGTCACCGGAGGCTTCTCCTGCAATAAGGTAGTATTTCATAATGATGAATATTTTTGCAAAGGTACTATTTTTCCCAAAATAATTGTATATTTGCCTTGCGATTATTTATCTGCTATGCTAAGCAAAAACCAACTGAAACAAGTACAAAAGCTCTCCCAAAAGAAGTACCGCCATGAGGCAGGGCTTTTTGTGGTAGAGGGCAAAAAGAGTATCATAGAGTTTGTAGAGGCAGGCTATAAGGCCGAAGCTATCTATGCAACAGAAACATTCGCTCCTATTCTCTCTACGCAGCCCTTGACCCTTGTGAGCAAGGAAGAACTCTTGAAGCTAACCAGCTTAAAGAATCCTGATGAGGGGGTAGCTATCTTCCACCAACCCAAGAGGAAGGGTATACTCCAAGAAGGACTTATTTTGGCCTTAGACAATATCCAAGACCCAGGTAATTTAGGCACACTCATTCGCCTATGTGATTGGTTTGGGATAGAGACACTCCTGTGCAGCGAGCAGACGGTGGATTGCTATAACCCCAAGGTCGTACAAGCCTCTATGGGGTCACTCTCCCGGGTGCAGGTGCATTACCTGCCCTTGGCGGGTTTCTTGGTTACTTGTGACTTACCTGTATATGTGGCGACCTTGGAGGGGGAGAACCTCTATACGACTACTTTCCCAGAGGATTGTCTGATTGTCTTAGGCAACGAAGCCAATGGGGTCAGTCCAGAGGTTGCCGCTTTGGCCAATGGGGCTATTACTATACCGCGCTTTGGCAAGCTACAACAGGCAGAAAGCCTTAATGTAGCCATGGCGGGAGCGATTATAGTGAGTCAGGTAAAAGGTAAAAAGATAGAGAAAACTATAGAATGACTTGTATATAAACCTGATATAGTGGGGTTTGACACTAATTTAGTTTTTCAAGAAACACAAAAAAATATTAATAAAATGATACTATTCAAAAAATATCTGCTTCACACGCTTAAAATTTGGCCTTTCCTATATAAAATTCAAACAGAACCTCATTATAAAAAATGGAAATTTGTATTGGATTGGGGAGCTCCTTTACTTTTGATATCACTTGTATTACTTATAGAGAGACCTACCCTCAAGGAGTATTTCTATGGGATGTTCCTCTTTTTAATCCTTTGGGGTTGGGTGTTGTATTTTATACGGAAAGCAATGAATGAAAGAATCAAAAAAGGATATCAATACTACTTGAAAACGAAAGAGGATATAGAGAGAATAGAAGGAGAATATCAAAAAAATAATTAGTAATTGCCTTAGGCAAGGAAGCCAGTAGTATTAGCCCAGAGGTTGCTGCCTTGGTCAATGGGGCTATTACTATACCGCGCTTTGGCAAGCTACAACAGGCAGAAAGCCTT
>CAJZFM010000214.1 GCA_915070235.1 uncultured Capnocytophaga sp.
CCTTCCCATAAAGCAACCAATAGAGGTCAACTTCGGGATATTTGTCAATTATTTTGAGTACAAAATCTAGACTAGGCTTATTTCTTTCGGATAATAGATGTGAAATACTAGAGCGCAACACCCCAAGGCTATCGGCTAAGGCTGAAGCATTGAGGTCATAATAATCCATAATTCGCTGTAAACGAGCGATAAAGTCTTGTTGAGAGAACATAATATAAGGTTTAAAAACTAAGTTACAAAAGTAATATATTATTTTCCAAAAAGCAAAATTATTTTACAAGAATAAAATATATACATTTTACAATAGTGAATATTATTATTTTTACTTTTGTAAAAAAATATTATGGAGTTTCGCTATCACAAAGAAGAGCGTATCATAGGTAAGTATGTTCCTTATATGCGTTTGAAAACAGTGCTTCAGGATTATGAAAGGTGGAAAATAGCTGAAGGTATTTCAGAAAAAGGCCTACCTATTCCCCTATACCATATAGGAGAGGGAGAAAAACGCATATTGTTATGGTCACAGATGCATGGCAATGAAAGTACTACAACACGTGCATTATTGGACTTATTCAAGCTATTTGAAAAGGAAGGTTATCCTTTTTTCAATTGTCAATTATATATAATCCCGATGCTCAATCCTGATGGAGCAACTCAGTATACACGTGTAAATGGCAATGGAGTAGATCTGAACCGAGATGCGATAGCCCTTTCACAGAAAGAAAGCCAGTTTCTTAGGGATATTTATGAGCGTGTAAGGCCTGATTTCTGCTTTAACCTACATGATCAACGTACTATCTTTGGAGTAGGAGACAAGCCTGCTACTGTGTCTTTCTTAGCCCCTGCGGTAGATGAGCATAGAAATGTAACAAAAGTAAGAGAGCATGCAGCTTGTGTAATTACAAAAATGAACAGTAATTTACAATTGTCAATTAATGGATTTGTAGGTCGGTTTGATGATAATTTCAATCCCAATTGTACAGGAGACCAGTATTCCCTTTTGGGTACTCCTACCATACTTATAGAGTCAGGTTTTTACCCAGGTGACTATCAAAGAGAGCAAACACGTAAGTATATAGCCCAAGCTCTATATGTAGGGCTTTCCTACATCAATGATAATAAGGTAGGTACAGAGGGATGGAAACACTATTTGGAAATTCCTGAAAATAAGAAGTGTTTTCGAGACTATTGTATCATAGATGATAGAAATCCTCAAGAAAAAATTTTCGTACAATTAGAAGAGGTTTTAGAAGGCGATCGGATTATCTTTGCTCCTAAGCTCGTTCCCGATAGCGAAGGGAAAGATTTTCAAGCACATAAGACCTATCTGTTATCAGAGATTTGCCCTTGGGAACATTGTGATTTGCACAGTAAAATCCCTTATATTTTGGACTATATTCGAAAAGAAGTAGAGAATATATAATTTTTTTACGTTTTTCTTGTGGTTATATCAAAAAAATTCCTACCTTTGCGCAAAAATTAAAAGTATGGCAGCACGATTTAAGTTAGACGAGATTGACCACAAGATTCTTGATATGCTTATTGAGAATACACGTATGCCTTTTACGGATATTGCCAAGGCTTTGGAAGTATCAGCAGGTACGGTACATATTCGCGTAAGGAAAATGGAAGAATCTGGGATTATCAAGAGTTCTACCCTTACGGTAGATTATGACAAAATAGGGTACACCTTTGTGGCATATGTGGGTATTTTCTTAGAGAAAAACCACCAAACCCAGTTTGTGATAGAGCGACTCACAGAGATTCCTTATATCACGCAAGCGAGCATCATCAGTGGGAAGTACAATATATTGTGCAAGATTCGCGCTCGTGATACCAAGCATGCGAAGGAAATTATCTTTATGATAGATGACATACAAGGGGTATACAGAACCGAAAGTATGATCTCTATGGAGGAGAGTATCAGTGATAAAAAACGCTTGTTACATACCGTTTTTAAAGAATTATAAAAAATAATTGATTATGAATATTTTATCCTTTCTCCCCCTGTACAGTTATACAGGTGGGACTATGATGATTCTTCTCTTTGCTTTGGTATGCCTTATGCTTACTTATGTGGTGGTTTCTATCATTAGTAAGAACCAAAAGAGAAAAGGTCGTTAGCAGTTAGTGGTTAGTGGTTAGTTTCTAAGACTAAACGCTAACCACTAATTACTTATAACTCAAATACCTCTTTCATAAAGGTGAGGCTTTCCTCAGGAGTAGAAGTTTCTTTTAGGTGATTGATAAAGCGGGTGGTGA
This sequence comes from uncultured Capnocytophaga sp., assembly GCA_915070235.1. Classification (GTDB taxonomy): domain Bacteria; phylum Bacteroidota; class Bacteroidia; order Flavobacteriales; family Flavobacteriaceae; genus Capnocytophaga. The sequence continues at coordinate 2,263 of CAJZFM010000214.1, forward strand.
TTTTTTGGATAATTCGCTCACCAATGATATGGGCTTGATCCTCATTAAAATCAGCTATTTTCTTGCGTTGAAAGTCTATTTCTCCCTCTTTGAGCGCCTCCAAAGATTGCTTGAGTGCCTGAATGGTAGGGGCAAAGCGGCGGTTTTGTAACCATTGGTCAAATTCCTCCTTAATCTCCTCTATGATTTGTTGAGCCTGAGGTACGAAAGCCTTTCTGCGCTCCAAGGTGTCATCGGTCATTTGGGATAGGTAGTCCATGTGAATAAGGGTTACCTTGTCCAACTCTTGCACATCAGGGGCAACATTCTTAGGAATAGAAAGGTCAAGTATGAGCATTTCCCTATCCTTGGGGAGGATATCCTTGGTAATGGTAGGAGTTTTGCTACCTGTGGCCACAACTAAGACATCTGTCTGAGAGAGTTCGCTCTCTAAGGTATCAAAATCTTTGACCAAGACATGAAACCTACCTGCAATTTCTTGTGCTTTCTCCTTGGTGCGGTTAATAAGGGTAATATGTTCGTTTGGGGTATGCTTAATCAGGTTTTCACAAGTATTGCGACCAATCTTTCCAGTACCAAAAAGGAGTATATTTTTCTTAGAAATATCAGCTACATTTTGCATGATATACTGTACGGAAGCAAAAGATACGGAAGTGGCTCCGCTGGAGAGTTCGGTTTCGTTCTTGATACGTTTGCTGGCTTGGATTACACAATTGAGCAAACGTTCCATAAAAGCGTTGATAAGGTTGTATTTTTTAGCCAATGTGAAAGACTTTTTCAGTTGGCTAATTACTTCAAAATCGCCCAAAATTTGGCTATCTAATCCTGTTCCTACAGTGAATAGATGATTGATGGCCTCCTTATTTTTGTAGATGTATCCTACCTTTTCAAAATCCTCAAGGGTAGCCTTGGAGTGGGCACATAGTTTTTGGATAAGCTGAAAAGGGTTTTGGGCAAAGCCATAGAGTTCTGTTCGGTTACAAGTGGAGATAATGGCCAATCCTTCCATACCTTCCTCTTGGGAGAGCGCCAAGATGCGTTCTTGGTGTTCTTGATCAAGGCTAAAGAGACCACGCATATCGGCATCTGCCTTCTTGTAGCTGATTCCAATGGTATAAAAATAAGTTTCTTTTTGAGTTCTATTTTGAGTCATTAGATATATCCATAAAAACGAATGCAAAAATAAGGTTATATTCTGAAAAAAAATAGCGCTAAAAGTTCTTTTTTTTACTCTAAAAGTACTATCTTTGCACTCAGATTTATTTTTTATTGAAAACCAATATTTTACTATATTTCTTTATGTAAAATATAGAAAAAGTCTAAATAAGAAATATAAAATATATTTGATTATGAGAGAAGAAAATATCGCCCGAAGTGCCTCTCTTTTTCAGGAAGTAGAAGAGGGAGTTTTTATCCTACACAAGGAGAATGAAAGTGATGATTATAAGATAGTTAGTCAAGAGATTAAGCAACATTTTATCCAGTTTCATTTCTGCGATAGGGCAGAGGTAGCCTTTGTATTCCATGGAGGAAACTACTCTTTTCCGCTGAAGGAGATGGAGAGTCTTTTGCTGTATAATCCCAAGGAAATATTGCCCTTGCAGGTAAGATTAGCACCAGGAGCGGCTCTATTTTCGTTATTTATCACCATAGGAAAGTTCCATTCACTATTTTTGGAAGAGTCCGGTTTGATAGATTTTCTCTCTCCTGGGCGCCAGCATGAGAAGTACTATACCACAGGAACTATATCGCCCCATCTGTCGGTGATTCTGCATCAGATACGTACAGTACACCTACCTAAAAGCCTTCATTTACTATATCTTAAGGCAAAGGTTTATGAACTGCTGAGCTTATATTTTAATAAGAGTCAAGATAATGAGGGAGAGGCTTTT
>CAJZFM010000215.1 GCA_915070235.1 uncultured Capnocytophaga sp.
TGATATCTGCCATACGGAAGCCCTCGAAAGCAAGTTCGCGGTTGCGTTCGTTTTGTATTTCAGTCCAAAGGTCGGTATAGGTTACACTACCAATTCCGCGAGCGGTACGCAATCTATCTAAATAGATTTTAGCATTGGCTTGATCGCCGTTTTTATAGGCAGCTTCGGCGGCAATAAGGTATATTTCGGCAATCCGGAACACTTTAGGACGGTGGAGATAGGTAGGATCATCTCTAGTGCTGTTCTTTAGAACGTCGTTATCAGGATATTTATATACTAAATAGATATTTTCGTATTTAGTACTTGCATAGTTAGCAAATAATTTTTTGATGTATATACTTTTTCTAAAATCCGAATCATCAAATAAATCTACAAATGATTGAGTAGGGATTAGCTTAGGATAATAATAGAGTACTTTTTGTGTATAATAGCTTTTCTCTTCGCCTAAGTACACATCGTTACCATTAGGTAATTCGGCTGTATTCCCTTTATCATAACGTGCGTATAGCTGTGTTATTGTTTCAGCAGTACCATCTTTCTCCCATGCATTTTGCAAAGTAGGAGAAGTAGTAGTTAAGGGGTAAGTTCCTGCTGAAATAAGCCCATTTGCCGCTTGATAAGCTCCTGCCCAATCTTCTTTATAAAGTAGTACACGGGCTTTAAGAGCTGCCACGGCATCTTTAGAAAAAGTAGCTTTTCCTGCGCTACCAGTTATATTAGATAAGAGTTGTTCAGTGCTCTAAGGGTTGGAATATCAAATGGCTCTGAATATAATTCTATCAGAAACGAATGTTTTTCATCTCCTTCCCTATCGTTATAACCCAACACATATTTAGAGGTTTTGAAGATCCAATAGGACATTTGCTCTACGGCCTCTCCCTTATAATAGAGGCGTTTTCCCTTATAATAGACATTTTTGCCATCATTGAGGAATTCTTCATTAGTAAGTTTTTCATTGACAAGGTTGGGAACCACTCCTTCTATGATTTGATCATAATAATATACGTGATTCTTATCCCTAAAATAGCAATTAGTAATCGTCTCAACCGTTTCTGTATCCATAGAAAGCCGCTCTGTTCCAAAGAATACGCCTCCATTGGTACGCCAATAATAACTATCAATATCTTCGTACCCTATTTTTTCCTTAACTTTTCTTCTTGCTAATACCTCAAACCCCGTGGTGTCTACTTTTACGAATTGCCCCTGATAATAGACCCCATTTTTATCCACTGCAAAACCATAATCCTTATCTTTTATTTGGAAAGTCTTCCTATCAGGATAGAAAGTAACTGCGGTATAGCAAGCCTGGTAAATCATATAATCCTTGTTATAGATAAACCCTTCGTTATATTTACAACGCGCCCATAGCCTTTCTAACTTGAGGTGTTCTACCCGCTTGGCATCGGTAAGCTGTATCTTACGGTATTGTGCCCTGCTATGTTGCATTATAGTTAGCACCAATATCCCATATAAAACATATTTCATAAAATCATCTTCTATTTTGCGACAAATATACTCATTTTTTCCTAATTTTGTACCCTGATAGCTGATTATTTATGACTTACCAGAATATTCATATCAACAGTGCTACCCCTGAGGATTTTGCTCAAGGAGCACACACGACCCTATACTATATCTTTCTCCTTCAGGGGGATAGCCTCTTTAGTGTGGATTTCAACGAATACCATTCCCAAGGTCATTCCCTGCTGTTCCTCTCCCCTTACCAGTATTTCCAATGGAAAGAAATGGCACCCAAAATGGACTTTATCGCCTTCCACGGGGATTTCTATTGTATAGAGTATCACAAGAAAGAGGTAGCTTGTAACGGACTATTATTCAATAATATATACCAACAACCCCACTTTGAGGTATCTCAGGCGGTTTTTGGAGAATTAGAGACTCTCTTGAAAAAGATGCAAGCCATTGCTTCTGACTCCAATCCTTACCAAATTGCAGTGCTTAAGAGCTATTTGCAACTGATCTTGGCCATCGGAAGCCGAGAAAAACAGCATTTTTTGAGCCACTTGAAAGAAGAGAACCCTTTGCAAAACCCTGTTGCCAATTTCCAAGAGCTTTTGGAGGCCAACTTCCTCAAGGAAAAGGACATCAGCTTCTATGCCGAGGCCTATCACCTTTCAATCAGTGCTTTCTCCAAGCGTATCAAGCAGTATTATGGGAAGACCCCTTCGGCGCTGCTAAGGGAGCGCTTGGTTTTGGAGGCTAAAAAGCTACTGCACCTCACCCATAAGTCGGTCAAGGAAATCGCCTTTGAACTCTGCTTTGAGGACGTTTTTTATTTTAGTCGTTACTTCAAAAGAGAAGTAGGGGTTTCTCCTAAACAGTTTAGGGAAAGTGTAGGAATCTCCATTGCGGCAAAATAATCTATGTTTGTGGTAAGAAAGTCCATTCTTATTTGGAAAATGCTTTGTATTTTTGCACCCTGAAAATAATACATAGTCATATGCAACAATTATTAGAAAAATTGGCTGGATTACAGTCACAGTTTATCAACTTTATTCGCATTGCGATCTTTATCGTAATGGCGTGGATTGGAGGCTTGAAAGTATGTCAGTACGAAGCCGATGGGATTGTTCCCTTTGTTACCAATAGCCCTTTTATGAGTTTCTTCTATGCCAACTCAGGTAAAACCGCTATTGATGAGAACGGTGTTACAGGTGAGGCTAACAAAGGCAAGGAAGTAGCAGAATACAAATTGCACAAAAACCCAGAGGGGAAAATGGTGGCTGCCAATATAGAATGGCATAAGCAAAATAACACCTATACTTTCTCTTATGGCTTAGGAACATTCATCTGCCTAATTGGTTTGCTTACACTTTTAGGTATTTGGTCTCCTAAAATAGGACTTATCGGGGGATTACTTACTTTTGGTATGTCTATCGTTACCCTTTCCTTCCTTATCACTACCCCAGAGGTATATGTACCTAACTTAGGTGGTGATATGCCTACCCCTAACCATGGCTTCCCTTACCTATCAGGAGCAGGACGCTTGGTACTGAAAGACATTATCATGTCGGCTGGCGGACTTATTGCCGCTTCTGATGCAGCAAGACGCCTGTTAGCAAAGAACAAATAAAGAACCATTAAGAAATAAATAGCCCCAAACCGAGTGGTTTGGGGCTATCCTTTTTATACATTATGACAATTACTTTCTGGTAGGTAGTGGGTAGGTACCCTCTACAAGAATGCTCTTATCTACATCTTGGATATTGCGATGACCAGAGAAAGCCATAGTGGTATCCATTTCATCATAGAGGATTTGTAGGGCACGAGTTACCCCCTCTTCTCCGTAAGCACCCAATCCGTATACAGGAGCACGACCGAGCATGATACCCTTGGCTCCCAATGCCCATGCCTTAAGCATGTTCTGCCCTGTATAGAAACCTGAGTCTATCCATACCTCTGTTTGGCTACCTACAGCACTTACGATATCTGGTAAGGCTTTGATAGAAGAAATAGTATCGTCCATTTGGCGACCACCATGGTTGGAAACAATGATAGCATCGGCTCCGTATTTTACAGCCTCTTGTGCATCTTCTGGGGTCATGATCCCCTTGAGGATAATAGGCCCTCCCCAAAGTTCCTTAATCTCAGCTATATCCTTCCAGCTAAGGCTTGGGTCAAACTGCTCTTTTGTCCAAGAAGAGAGTGAAGAAAGGTCGGATACGTTCTTAGCATGGCCAGCGATGTTACGGAAAGTCCAGCGACGGCTACCAAATACGTAACGCAGACCCCAAGGAATTTTAGTAGAAAGGTTTATCATATTAGGAATGGTAAACTTCGGAGGGGTAGAAAGACCATTCTTAATATCGCGATGACGGTTTCCGAGCACTTGCAAGTCTACCGTTACCATAAGGGCAGAACATTTGGCTTCTTTAGCACGGCGAATGAGGTCTTTCATGAACTCACGATCGCGCATCACATAGAGCTGAAACCAGAAAGGTTCTACACCTGCCTCCACCAAATCCTCAATAGAGCAGATGGACATGGTAGAAAGGGTGAAAGGAATACCGAACTTCTGAGCTGCTTTGGCCATATGGATTTCCCCATCTGCCCACATCATTCCCATAAAGCCTACAGGAGCGGTCATGGCAGGGGATT
>CAJZFM010000216.1 GCA_915070235.1 uncultured Capnocytophaga sp.
TATATGGAAAATTTCCCGATGGTGGCCAAAACCTTTTTTGGTTTTGAAGATATTTTAGAAAAAGAACTACGTACCCTAGGCGCTATGAATGTGAAAAAAGGCGTACGAAGTGTCTCTTTCTCTGGCGATAAAGGCTTTATGTACAAGGCCAACTTATCCCTACGCACAGCCTTGAAGATTCTCAAGCCTATCTACTCTTTTGAGGTACGCAATGAGAAGGACTATTACCAAAAGCTCTATCAGTATGATTGGAGTCGGCTATTCTCTGCTACACAGACCTTTGCTATAGAGGTAACTTTGGCCACAGACCTGTTTAACCATACCCAGTACATGGCCCTAAGAGCCAAAGATGCCATTGTGGATAAGTTCCGCGCCCAAGAGGGCAAGCGCCCTAATATAGACACTCTACACCCCGATATTCAGCTGTTTATACATATTCAGAAGGACAATAAGGTTATTGTCTCCTTAGACACCTCTGGGGAATCGTTGCACCATAGGGGCTATCGTACCCAAACCAATATAGCTCCTATCAACGAGGTGCTTGCCGCAGGTATCTTGCTACTGAGTGGCTGGGAGGGACAAAGTGATTTCTTAGACCCTATGTGTGGGAGTGGTACTTTCCTAATTGAGGCTGCTATGATTGCTTGCAATATCCCTGCCTCACTCCATCGCAAGGAATTTGCTTTTGAGAAATGGGCTGATTATGATGTAGATTTGTTCGAAACCATCTTTGATAGTTCTCTGGGCAAGGCCAAAGAATTCTCACACCAGCTATACGGCTATGACAAGGCACCTTCGGCAGTGATGAAAGCAAAGGAAAATGTAAAAAATGCACGACTTAGCGAATATATCACCATTCGCCAACAAGATTTCTTCAAGTCCAAGAAAGAAAATGACAGACCTCTCTTTATGGTATTCAATCCACCCTATGGAGAGCGATTGGAAATCAACCCACAAGTGTTCTACCAGCAAATAGGCGATACACTCAAGAGGGGATATACCAACACCCAGGCATGGTTCATTACTTCCAACCTTGAAGCCCTTAAGTCGGTAGGGTTGCGCCCTTCTCGCAAGATAAAACTCTTCAACGGTAAGTTAGAGAGCCGTTTGGTCAATTACACCATCTATGAGGGAAGCAAAAAAGTAAAGCAATAATTCTTCACTGGTCTATCTGTAACTTAGCCAAGTAGTTAAAGGCATCCCCCTCTTGTTGTAATTCACAGCTAAGACCATTGTGATAGGCTGCATTTTGCAAGGTATTATAATCCAAAAAGAGCCAAGGGAAGGAGTCTTTCTTTCCCTTGTAGCTTATGGTATAGGTAAGTTCACCATAATAATCAGCGTCTTCGGCAATGGGTACAATATACCCCCCATCTTCATCTTGGTCAAACATATAGATAATATCGGTAGAAGTAGCCAAGATCTGCCCTGTAGGTGTAAGGAGTGATTTTAGTTTTTGCAGGTAAAGATCAATCTTTGACAGTTTCTGGCAGACTCCTATGCCATTCATTAGCATAAGAATAGTGTCAAACTTGCCGTTATAGTCCATTACATCGGCACATACAGCCTGCTTTACTCCCCTGAGCTTACAAACCTCAATAGCTGAAGCAGATATATCAAGCGCCACCACGTCCAATCCCTTTTCTTGCAGATATAGGACATGTGAGCCTGTCCCAGCCCCTACGTCCAAGACTCGCCCCTGAGCCTTGGTAAGCGCTAATTGTTCCAAGGGAATCATTTGGGAGAAAGAACGGAAGAAGTGAGAGCGGAAGAGAATTTCCCGCTCTGAAATATTTGTCTCTACATGTACGTCGTCCGAGCGGTCTCCCTTTTGGTAATCCAAGAGCGCGTGTCCTAACAAATCCAACATCTGATTACGATTTTATTTTTTTTGAGAAGCGTTTTTTTATCCTATAAACCAGTTCACCAAAATTTCCAACCGACTTATCTTCATTGACAAAGATAGTAAGATATACCCCTAAGGGCAGTAGGAAAAAGGTAGGAATCCAAGGGGCTACATAGGGATTTACATTCCCATTGGTTGCCATATTCTTGGTTAGTAGCCCAGAGAAATAATAAGCCAAGAACAATCCTATGGCCACCACCAAAGGCATACCAACTCCCCCCTTACGGATCACAGCCCCCAAGGGAGCCGCTACGAAAAAGAGCACAAAGCAGGTAATGGCCAGTGCAATCTTATCACTTAGAGTCAAGCGATAGACATTGATTAGTTTCTGCTGGTACTCCATATTCTCCTTGTTGTTATCTATATTATTAATCAAGGAAGAGATATTATCTTTGGCTAAGCTATATATCTGGGTACGCTCACCCTTATACTGGTCAATTAGCTCTGTGGTGCTCTTGACCTTTCTTTCAGTGGGAGACTGCTGATCTATTTGATTTTCAGAGAGGTAATTCACCCCTGTACGCCTATAGAAGTTCTCGCCAAAGTCCTTCAACTCTTGCTTATAATCCCCTACTATGGAGTCCAAAGTATAGGATAATTGGCTGATATTCATTGTTCTATAATAATCCTTTTCCGCATTCTCATTATAACTGATATCCTCATTAAGCGAACTAATATCTATATTAAGAATGTGAGTTTGGAACTTTGCTTTCACGAAAGGATAGTTAGCATTGTCATTATCTACATCTTCGTAGTAAGCCCCATCCTTGAGTACCAACTGTAGGATATCTGAACCCTTCTTATGTCCTGAGAGAGTTCCGTTTTTGGCTTTTATGACAGTGCGGTTTTGCTTATAAGCATTGAGTTTATGAATTACTATATCATGGAGAAACTCTCCGTTTTCCCCTGTTTTCTTGCCTACTTTTATAGAAAAATCCTGTACATTATTGAATATCCCTTGACTTATGGCCAGTGCTGGTTGCTTATTTCTAATACTTGATCTGAGGGCTACCACCTTCCTATTAGACCAAGGTTGTAGGTTGTTAAAGGTGAAGAAAACCCCAATACTGAGCAGTATCATAAAGACAATAAGCGTACGAGAGGCCTTGAGCAAAGACACTCCCGACGCTTTCATAGCTGCCAACTCATAGCTCTCTCCCAAAGCTCCTAAGGTCATTATAGATGATAACACCACCGTAAGGGGCAGAATCAGCGGAATGAGATTAGGTAACATAAGAGCTATAAATTTTATCACCACAAATATACTCAGTCCCTTGCCCACCAGCTCATCTATATACAGCCAAATGGTTTGGAAAACAAAAATCAGTGTAATGATAAAAAGAGAGGCAATGAAATTGTAAATAAAGCGCGATAATATGTAACGATCCAGTATTTTCATAAAAGGGGATTTGCCTTGCCTAAGTGCTTATTTGTTAATGTAATATCCTAATTTTTTGTATTTACTCTCATTAAATATAAATTCATTACCACTTAGGGGCTGGTTGGTCTTAAATTCGTTGATCGTAATGGTTGTTTTCGCCTCATTCTTACCCACTTGTATGAGGTTGTAGATATGCTTAGTAGTGGTATCTATACCGAGTAAGATAAGCTTAATATCGGAAGAGGGTTTGGTAGGTTTAAGTTCTATATATTGTATTTTACGACCTTTCACAGGCTGTACAATATCCCATTTGTAGGAAAAGTCCTTTTTGTAGAAAGTCAGCATCTCAGACGGCTTGATCATTTGGTCGTCTTTGTTTTCGGTATCCTCTATGGTTACTTCCTCATTTTCAGGAACTATGGTATATATTTTCTTACCATCAAAGATTTTGGTAACTCCCATATAGTTAAGTAGATACTTCTGCCCGCTAAGGGTTACATCTCCTCTGGTATCTTGCTTGATACGCTCTTTGGCATTCTCAAAGGAATAGCGAAAGTCTATATAAATGTTGTTATAGGACGTTACTTTTTTATATACTTCATCCAAAAGGGCTTTGGCTTTAGTGGCATTCTGTGCTTGAGTGAAGGAAGCCATAAGAGCAAAAACAAATAAAAATATTCTTTTCATTTCTGTAATAATAAATGCTCTCTCTACAGCAATAATTATGCCAAATTTTTGTCAGAGGTTGGTCTTAGTAATTCAAAACCTAAAATTCAAAATTCAAAACTATTTTTTTGTCTGAGTGAAAAAATAATTG
>CAJZFM010000217.1 GCA_915070235.1 uncultured Capnocytophaga sp.
ATTTTTTCCACTCACCGCGTCTTTGGCTTTATGGGCACTTTCTACAATATCCTCATTGGAACCTTTGAGTGCTTGGCGCTCTTGGTTATAGTGGGTGTAGTTACCTTCTATATTCGTAGAAATGTGCTTAAAATTCCACGCTTTTGCAAAAAGGAATTACAAGGCAAGGCCAAGCGTGATGCCAATATCATTCTCTATGCCGAAATGGTGATGATGAGCCTTTTCTTGGTGATGAATGCTTGCGATAGTCTCTTGCAAATCAGAGAAGTAGCCCCTTATGCCAAGGTGGGTGCTTTTCCCATTAGCCAGTGGCTCACACCACTCTTTTCTTCTTTTTCAACTCCTGTACTCATCGCCATAGAACGTACCGCTTGGTGGGGGCATATCATAGGAATATTTGCCTTTCTCAATTACCTCTATTACTCCAAGCATTTACATATCCTCTTGGCATTCCCCTATACCTATTATGCGCCTGTAAAGCCCAAAGGAGCTTTGGATAACTTGCCCACAGTGACCAAAGAAGTCCAACTAATGCTCGGCACTATAAAGGATACTGGAGAACAAGAGGAAGAAACACCTACCTTCGGTGCTGCTGATGTGATGCACCTGAGCCGTGTGCAACTACTCTCAGCCTATAGCTGTACCGAATGTGGTCGCTGCACCGATGAGTGCCCTGCCAACCAAACAGGCAAGCTACTTTCCCCTCGTAAAATCATGATGGATACCCGCCGAAGAGCGCAAGAGGTGGGAGAAAACATACGAAAAAACAAAGGTGTTTTTCACCCTGACAACAAGCAACTCTTAGGCGATTACATTACCCCAGAGGAATTATGGGCTTGTACTACTTGTGCCGCCTGTGTGGAGGCTTGTCCTATGGAGATCAGCCCCATGTCTATCATTGTGGATATGCGCCGCTATATCGTCATGGAGCAGTCTGCAGCCCCTGCCGCACTTAATAAAATGATGACCCAAATGGAGAATACCTCTTCCCCATGGGGTTATAATCCTTCAGAAAGAGAAAAAATGTGGAAAGAATAGGAAATTTGGTTTTTTATTCGTAACTTTGTCTCACTATATAACCTTATTAATAACCTATTAATCAGCGATAATATGTATAAAGTAGTACTATTACGTCATGGACAGAGTGAATGGAACAAACTTAACCTATTCACAGGTTGGCAAGATGTAGATCTTACCGAGCAGGGAGTACAAGAGGCACGTGAGGCAGGTCGTGTACTCAAGGAAGAAGGCTTCCGTTTTGATGTGGCTTATACCTCAGTGCTCAAAAGAGCCATCAAGACACTTAATAACGCCTTGGAAGTTATGGGCGAACTATGGGTGCCTACCTATAAGAGTTGGCGCCTAAATGAGAAGAGTTACGGGGCTTTGCAGGGTCTTAACAAGGCTGAAACTGCGGCCAAATATGGAGAAGACCAAGTACTCCTTTGGAGACGTTCGTACGATGTACAGCCTCCTTTGTTAGAGGAAAGCGATGAACGTCACCCCTCTCATGATCGCCGTTATAATGCCCTTACCAAGGAAGAAAAGACCGCAGGAGAGAGCCTTAAGGACTGCTATGATCGTATGCTCCCCCTATGGTTCAGCGATATAGCCCCTGCAATAAAGGAAGGCAAAAGCGTGATTATTGCCGCCCATGGTAACAGCTTGCGTTCGTTAGTACAGTATTTGGATAGCCTTTCCGAGGAAGAAATCCTAAAGCTGAATATCCCTACTGGAGTACCTTTGGTATATGAATTGGATGCTAACCTTAAGCCTATCAAGCACTACTACTTAGGAGACCAAGAGGCTATAGCAGCCGCTATTAACAGCGTAGCGAACCAAGGAAAAAGCAAATAAATTTTGAGGAATAACTCAAAATGAGAATCAATAATTTACAACTATCTAAGACGCAATGAATTGCGTCTCTACACGAACGCTGGCTAAGGCGATTCTTGTTTGGTATAGTCTTCCGTAGAGACGCAATTCATTGCTTCTTAATGAGTTAGATTATGAAGAATACTTTTTCTACTATTGATAGGAATTAAAGATTTTGTTTGTAACCAAAATTTTATTATTTTTGCGCCCGAATAATTAGGATAATATAAAGTTATTATTCTATAAACTAAGGTGTTAAATATGAAAAAAACCATTATCACATCATTATTTGTCTTTCTGCCACTCTTTATTTTTGGGCAGGATAGCTATAAGCGCTGGAACTCCTTTGCGGATTTAAACTTTATCATTCCTGGGGATATAGAGTATCATCTTGAGAAAAGTCCGCTTCCTACCTATTTAGACCATTCTTTCACTTATGGATTAAATTATTCCTATGAATATTCTCTTTTCCGTAAGTTTAGTATTGGTGGAGTTACAGGAGTTACTGTCTTAGCAGAACCTACCCTTCCTACACTAAAGTATGGATTGATATTCCGCTTTACTTTTGTTCAGGAGTATAAGGCGAATATCTACTTCCACACAGCGGGTTATTTACCTTTGAATAATCGTACACGTGCAGATTTTGGAGAGCTGAGGTTAGGGCTTAATTTTCCTATCTCAAGAGGAGAAAAGTATAGCTTAACGGCAGGAATCTTCCTAACAGCGGTATCCAATCAGTTAGCGAAACCTTTGATGGAGAGCACTAAAGACCCTGATAGGGTAAGGTATAATGGGACAGGATTTAGTGTAGGACTAAGATTCTAATAAAGGTTTTGTATGCTTAGTTTTGGAGAATAACCCAAAATTAAAAACTCAAAACTCAAAAATTTTTCTCATTACTTGAAGAGCTCAGAATGACTTCCGAGTCTATCCAAAACGATGATCCTCTTCTCATCGTTTTGTTTCCAAATAAGTAAAAAATCTGGTTCAATATGGCATTCCCAACACCCCTTATATTGTCCGATTAAGATATGAGGTTTCATTTTTTGAGGGATTTTTTCTACGCCTCCTTCTTCCAACAAAGCTAAAGTACTCACCAATTTTGCTACTTTTGTTGCTTGAGTGGTTATCTTTTTTTTGTCTTTTTTGAAAGCCGTAGAAGGGATAATGATGTAGCCTTGTTGCTCTTCACTTTCCTTGTTATCTTTTTCTTCACTCATTGTCAATATCTTCAAGCATTTGTTTTACATTAGTATAGCCTTTGATAAGACCTTTTTCATATTGTTCTATTAGCAGATCACTCTCTTGAATAGCTTCTTGGGTTTCCTTATTAGGAATAGCAGTCTCTATAGGATAAGTTTTTTCTTTTTTATCCTTTTCTTTTAAGACGGTAAGATTAATTTTGAATTTGTTGAATAACGCTTGAAGGAGCGGCATATCAACATCACTTATGGTTGCTTGTATAGTAGTGGTGCTCATCTTTTTCGTAGTTTTAAGTTATTATTCAAAATTTATAATGAAATTCATATTAGGAAAGCGAACAGAGCGGACGGGTTCTCCTTGGGCAACAGGGGGAAGACCTATATAGTGCCCTTGTTCTAAAGTATATACAGAGATAGATTGCTCTTGAGGATATACAATCCAATATTCAGGTATGCCTGCCTCTTCATATATCTTGTATTTGTCTTTGAGATCTTTCTTGGAGTTGTGAGCGGAAAGTACTTCTATCACTAAGTCGGGGGCGCCTATGGCTCCACGATCATCAAGTTTGTTTGGATCACAAATGATACATAAGTCGGGTTGTACTACTGTATATATCTGGTTGTCAGCACTTTCTTTTTGTGGCAAGCGAACATCAAAAGGTGCTAAATAGACCTTACAATCACACTTGTCCGTACATTGCTTAAAGAAATTCACCAAACGCCAGTGCAAATCACCAATGACTTCCTGATGCCTGCGAGAGGGAGCAGGAGACATAGAGAAGATACGCCCACTGAGCAGCTCCACACGTTCTTTGAGTTGCCACAATAGGTAATCAGCATAGGTATATATGCCATTGGGGTCTAACTGACTAAGTTGAGTGATAGTCATTTTTATAAAGGTAAAAAAAATAAAAGGTAAAAAGTAGAACTATATAGGCAAATGTGAGCAATAGGCAGTTTTTACTTTTTACCTTTTACCTATTATTTGATAATGTCAAATCCTGTGTATTTGCGTAATACTTCAGG
>CAJZFM010000218.1 GCA_915070235.1 uncultured Capnocytophaga sp.
AAGTGGAATGATATTTTTATTAGTGTAACCAAAAAATATAACTTTGATAACCTTTCCCAAGAAGATATTGCTACCCTCATAGAGGAGAAACTCAAGAAAGAATCCGAAAAAGTAGTCAAAGAATGGGCAAACGAAGATATCCGCATAGAGAAAGCCCGCTGGGGACGCTACCACCTGATTAAGGGAAAAAACAAAGTAGAGCTGGGCAAAGAAACCAATATAGAAGCCTTTACCCTAGCCGATGCTCAAGCACTCTTAGCCCCTAAGGAAAAGCCTAAGAAAGCTACAGTAACTAAAAAAGCTCCTGCTAAAGCAACCACAAAGAAAACTGCTAAGAAGTAAAATAATTAAAAAATTTAACAAATAAAACACGCCACTTGTTATAATTTTTACTATCTTTGCAGAGGTTTAAAAGTTAAATATATTATGATATTTTCAGTGGTAAAACGCAACGCAACGCAACGCAACGCAACGCAACGCCAGCCCTTATTATGTCTTAGCTTAAGCAATTCGTATATAAAAATATTTGAGAAAAGCAAGCCTGCTTACGAAATTTTTTCGTGAGTAGGTTTGCTTTTTTTGTTTGTTAAATTAATCAAAACGGTCACAGTTTGTCTAACACGCACTGTAATTTTGCCCTCAGAGATAAAACAGCTATCCGAAGAGCTGAGTTTATATAAGGCGTATCCCGAAAAGCCTATAATAGAGTAGGAAAGATTAAATTTTTAAATTATGTTTGAATTACTTTTTGAAGCATTAAAAAATATTGATGGAACATCAATAAAAAAAGGAGATTTAGTAAAAATGGTACAAGACACAACTTTAAATCCATTTTTTTAAAGACGCAGGAAAGGTAGCAAAAGAAGCATTAAATTATTCAGGTGATGCTTCTAAAATTCCTCATGCTTTCAAGCAGTTATCAATTAAGAAAAAATAGTTGATTTAGACAACCCAACTACCATCTCTACAAAGCACTAGCAAATTTTTATGTCTTGGCCTTTGTAGGGGTATTTTTAAGAAAAAATGACTCTATTAAAATAGTTAGATTTTGGCAATAAATTTGTTTTATTGCCAAAATCTAATATTAAATCATAGAGAAGAAACCTGTAATGAAATGAGTACATTCCTAAATTCTATTTCTATAAACATCTCAAAATTCAAAACTCAAAATTCAAAACTCTTTTCAATGTAGTCTATGATTTTTCCTCTATCTGCTTTATAGTCAAACCATTGCACGTCGATAGATTTCTTAAACCAGGTGAGTTGGCGCTTGGCAAAGCGACGGGTGTTCATCTTGGCGTTTTCTATAGCTTCGGTAAGAGTAGCTTTACCGTCCCAAAAGTCAAAGAACTCTCGGTAACCTACTGTCTGTAAGGCGTTAAGATCACGATAGGGCAGCAGCTGGTCTATCTCTTGGAGTAGCCCAGAGTGGAGCATTACCTCCATACGCTGGTTGATACGCTCGTAGATCACCTCCCGCTCAGCTGTAAGACCTATGGTAATAGGTGTAAAGTCACGCTGAGAGGTTTTCTGCTGTAAGTAATAGGAATAAGGCTGATCGGCACTAAGGCATACCTCCAAGGCGCGTATGATACGTTGCGGGTTTTGCAAATCTACTTTGCCATAATAGGCGGGGTCTAACGCCTTGAGTTGCTGTTGTAGGGCAGTAATACCGTTTTCCTTGTACAATTGGTTCAGCTGCTCACGTACGCCTTCTTTTGTAGGGGGAAAATCATCTAAGCCCTTGAGTATGGCATCGTTATAGAGACCGCTGCCTCCTACCATAATGATAATAGGTTTTTTAAGAAAGAAATCGGATAGGAAAGCAGTAGCTTCTCGCTCAAAATCACCTACTGAATAGGTGTCAAAGATACTTTTGTGTTGGATAAAGTGATGAGGGGCAGCAGCCAATTCCTCTGGGGAAGGAACGGCGGTGCCTATACACATCTCTTTGTAGAACTGGCGGGAATCACAAGAGAGGATCTCTGTGTCAAAGTGTTGGGCTAAGGCTATGGCCAAAGCTGTTTTTCCTATGGCTGTTGTACCTACTATATTAATCAAGAAATTCATGGGGGTCTCTTTGGTAAGTCAAGTATTTTTTGTATTTTTGCAAAAGTATAATTTTTCTAGGACATATGTATCTAAAAAATGGATTTTTTGTCAAGAACCAATGGTTTTATATATTACCTATTGGATTATTTTTCTTGATCAATGTCAATGCTTTCTTTGCACCTGAAGTGGATCTTAAGCCGCTCATCGCGCAAATGGGGGAGCTACCTTTTTTTGTGATGAATGTAGGGATCTTTCTTATTTTCTTTTTGGGATTGTTCTTTATAGTTAAGTTTATACACCAGCAGCCTATAGTCAAATTCACCACTGGGCGAAAAAGGATAGACTGGGGGCGTATATTCTTTAGTTTTTCCCTATGGGGAGGCTATTTGGTACTACAAACAGGGCTTAGCTACCTACTTTTCCCTGAGGATTATCAGTGGAACTTTCAGCCAGCGCCTTTTTTTACCTTGTTGTTGCTCTCTCTACTGTTTATTCCCTTTCAGGCAGGCTTTGAGGAATATTTTTTCAGAGGTTATTTCTTACAAGGGGTCTCTATTTTGTCTAAAAGGCGTTGGATACCCCTTGTGCTCAGTTCGTTGTTTTTTGGTTTGGTACATGTAGCCAACCCAGAGGTTTCCAAAATGGGCTATGGCTTTTTGGTTTTTTATATCTGTTCAGGTCTTTTCTTAGGAATTATCACCCTTATGGACAATGGATTGGAACTTGCTTTGGGTTTTCATATCGCCAATAACTTCTTTATCTCCATTCTAACCACCTCCTCTTGGAGTGTGTTCCAAACCCCCTCTTTGCTTAAGGAGGTAAGTACGCCTGAGGTTACACCACTCTATGCTATTGACTTCTTTCTGCCCTTACTCATACTGCTCTTTATCTTTGCTAAGAAATATCGTTGGAACGATTGGAGAACAAGGCTTTTCGGTAAGATTAACTAATGTCATGGATGCACTTGTAAAAAAACACTTACATAGCCAAGCGAAGATTGGAGGGGTTTCTTGTGATACACAGGGATTGGAACAGTTAGTAGTTTCATGGGCAAAGAGTAAGGAAGTCTACCTACAGAAAACAGCCCTATTCCTCTCAGAATGGTTGTCTCCTCAAGAGACCATAACACTACATACCTCAGGCACAACAGGTATTCCTAAGCTGATTACCGTCAAGAAGGCTTATATGATTCGTTCAGCGATGCTTACAGGAGCTTTCCTACAGCTGCATGCGGGAGATAGCTCCCTTTGCGTGTTGCCTACCGACTATATTGCGGGTAAAATGATGATTGTCAGAGCCTTGGTATTGGGGCTTTCTTTAGAACTACTTCCTCCCAGTAGTACGCCCTTTGCGGCTACTCCCCACAATTTTGACTTTGTCGCGCTGACGCCCATGCAGGCGATGAAATCTCTAAGCGAACTCCATAGGGCAAAGAAGATTATCTTAGGCGGTGCACCTATCTCGGCAGCTATGGAAGCCCAGTTACAGGAGATTCCTACCGAGATTTATGCCACTTATGGTATGACTGAAACAGTTTCTCATATAGCCTTGCGCCCCATAGCTCCCAAAGAGCGGCATAGCATGGTATATACGACGATAGGGGAGAGTAGGGTCTGGCAAGATGAGCAGGGTTGTCTTGTAATTCATTGCCCTGAAGTGGCCGAAGGGGAAATACACACCCATGATGTGGTACGCTTACATGGAGCACATGCTTTTGAGTGGCTGGGACGTTTGGACAATATCATCAATTCAGCAGGGGTGAAAATCTATCCTGAAGGAGTTGAGCGCAAACTCTCGTCTTTTATCTCCGATAGGTTTTTTATTTGGAAAGAGCCTGATGAACTATTGGGAGAGCGGGTGATTCTTTTGGTAGAGGGTAGGGAAGCGGACTATCCTCATCTGTTGGATAGTTTACAAAAAGAAACCGTATTTTCTAAGTATGAACTTCCTAAAAAAATATATTTTCTCCCTCATTTTCAGCTTACTGCATCAGACAAAATC
>CAJZFM010000219.1 GCA_915070235.1 uncultured Capnocytophaga sp.
TGTGTATGAGCCATTGGTGGTACCTCCTTAGCGGTGGCAGGCTCTTGGTGAGTAACGCCAGCAGCATGGGGACGACCAAGACGAGGAATACCTTGTTGAGAATCAAAAGGAAAGCACTCCAAAAGGTGATGCCCGAGGCGGGTTCTATCAGTGGGAAGCAGATAGGAATCAGCAGCACACACACGAGGTTGGAGAGGAAGGTGTAGGTGGTCATCTGTTCGAGATTGCCGCCGAGCTTGAGTGTTACCACCGCAGCGGCTGCCGCACAAGGGCTGATGGCACAGACCAATACACTCTCCAAGAGGATTAGCGTATCCCCTGTGAATCTTAGCAGCAGGATCATTCCCATGAACAAACCTACAAAAAGTATTTGGAAGACACTTGTCCAAATATGCCACCTGACCACCGCGATTTTTCTGAAATCTACCTTACAGAAAGTAACATAGAGAATCAGAAACATGAACAGCGGCAGTATGGCGTCAAAAACAGGTGCCAACTGCTGGGAAAGCCCCTCCAAGGCTTCCACATAATAAAAGATGAGATATACGATAGCTCCTATCCCCATAGAGACGGGTAGCGTCCATTCTTTGATAAAACGAAGCAAAATTCTAATGTTTAATGATTAATGTTTAATGATTAATGACTCTTTACTGATTTAGGGTACAAATGTACGAAATTTTTATCACTAATCATTGCTGGCATTAATCATTAAATAAAAGTATTGTTAAAAATAAGCAACTTTGCTATTAAAAATGTAACTTTGTGTCCTTATTCCAAAATGTATCTTTTATGACTACCAATAACCCCAAAATTATTAGTGAAGGGCTTACTTATGATGATGTGCTCTTGGTGCCACATTACTCGGAGGTACTCCCACGGGAGGTCTCTATACAGTCCTATTTTAGTAGAAATATCCCACTGAATGTGCCCATTGTCTCTGCGGCTATGGATACGGTAACCGAATCGGCTATGGCTATTGCTATTGCACGAGAGGGGGGCATAGGGGTGCTCCACAAGAATATGACCATAGAGGAGCAAGCCCTACAGGTGAGAAAGGTTAAGCGTGCTGAAAGTGGTATGATTATAGACCCTGTAACGCTTTCACTCTCCTCTACTGTGGGTGATGCCAAACTCTGTATGAAAGAGCATAGCATAGGGGGTATCCCTATCGTGGATGACGCAGGTATCCTCAAGGGGATTGTTACCAACCGTGATTTGCGTTTTGAGCGTGATAAAAGCCGCCCTATTACCCAGGTGATGACAGGGGAAAACCTCATTACAGCACCTGAGGGTATCTCCATGAAAGATGCAGAAAAGATATTGGAAAGCCATAAAATAGAGAAACTTCCCGTAGTGAATAAGGACTACAAACTGGTGGGGCTGATTACCTTCCGCGATATAGCCAACCTACAAAGCAAATCCGTTTCCAACAAAGATAGTATTGGTCGCCTACGTGTAGCGGCGGCCCTTGGGGTTACCCTCGATGCAGTAGAACGCGCCGAAGCCCTTGTACATGCTGGGGTGGATGCCGTGGTGATTGATACCGCCCATGGTCATACTCGTGGGGTGGTAGCGGTACTTAAGAAAGTCAAAGAACGTTTTCCACAGTTGGATGTGGTAGTGGGCAATATAGCTACGGCAGAAGCAGCACTTTACTTGGCTGAGGCAGGAGCCGATGCGGTGAAAGTGGGGATAGGCCCAGGTTCTATTTGTACCACTCGTGTAGTGGCAGGGGTAGGCTATCCACAGCTCTCGGCAGTGATGCAAGTGGCTGCGGCACTGAAAGAGAACAACTTACAGATTCCTGTAATTGCCGACGGGGGTATTCGCTATACGGGGGATATCGTCAAGGCCATTGCCGCAGGGGCTGACTGTGTGATGCTTGGTTCGCTCTTGGCGGGTATCAAAGAATCCCCAGGGGAAACCATTATCTTTGAGGGTAGGAAGTTCAAGTCCTACCGTGGTATGGGCTCCGTGGAGGCTATGCAACATGGTAGCAAAGATCGTTATTTCCAAGATGTAGAGGACGATATCAAAAAGCTCGTTCCTGAAGGTATCGTAGGGCGTGTACCTTACAAAGGCGAACTACAAGAGAGCATGCACCAGTTTATAGGTGGTTTGCGTGCAGGTATGGGTTATTGCGGGGCTAAGGATATTGCCACGCTAAAAGAAACAGGGCGCTTTGTGCGAATCACCGCCAGCGGTATTGCTGAAAGCCACCCACATAATGTTACCATTACTAAAGAAGCACCCAATTACTCAAGATAATGATATAGTGACAAATGACAAGTGACTAATTAAACGAAAAGTGAAGAGTGAAAAGAGAAAAACTTTTCACTCTTCACTTTTTGTTATTCACTTAATTAGTACTTGTACTCAGTAGTTTCTTGAAGTACTCTATTACCACCATTTTCTTCTCTGTACTGTCTTACAGTAGTAGGATAGTCACCATTGTAGTCATATTCATAAAATCTTCTACTAACATCAGGATTTCCGTTTCTTTCATAGGTAGTTACATTGGTAAGCACATTGTTTTTACTATTGTAGTATTCTATGAAATGATCAGGGTTCAATATCTTAGTAAGATTGTTCAAAGAAGGGTTGTTCTTGCCATCATAAGTATACTCAACGGTTACCTTAAAAGAGGGGTCGTCTGTTCTCTCTTTTTTGATTACATTTCCGTTTTCTACAGTGTAGATTGTAGTTTCTACCCCTTCATCTACTTTAGATTTGTCAGCTACTACCTCTTTATAGTGTCTTTCATTTACAGTGATACGATTTCCATTGTAAATAAAATCAGACTCTTCGTATCGGATGGCAGGTACTGTATTTCCATCTTTGTAGGTTTCAGTAGCCTCTTTTCTAACGATTTTAGAGAGCTTGCCACCTTCGTAAGCATAAGTGGTTTCTTCGGTCTTACCACCTTCTACGGCTACTCTTTTGATAAGTCTGCTACTCTCATCGTAAGTATAGGTTTCTGTCCTGCCTGGACCTTCTACTTTTACAGGGAGGGCACCGTTGTAGGTAATGATCCTCTTTTTAGTGTTTTTGAGGACACCGTTTTCATAGTCTGCATAGCTCCAGCCCACTACTTTACCACCTTCTATTGTGGTAATAGATTTTCCGATGATTTTTCCATCTTTGTCTTTGTAGGTAACTTCCTTAGGATAAGTTCCTTCCTGAATATAGGTATCAGGACTGTCATCTTCTTTTTTGCAGCTAACGAGTGCTGCAATGGCCACAAGGCCGAGAATTACTTTTCTCATTTCTATTTAATTTTAAATTGTTTAATTGTTTAGTGATTGATATGCTTCACTTATTTTGAGGCAAATGTACAATATATTTTTTAAATATCAATAGTTAGAAAAATGAAAAGCGAAAAACTTTTCACCCACATACCCAGCTCCAAGTATTCGCTGGCTTTACTTTTCATTATTCACTTACATTAGAACTTCACGCCGAGCCCTACCGAGAGCACAGCATTCTTGAAGTTGTTGTCGTTGCTGATAAGAGAGGCTTTGAAGTAATCATCATTAGGGTCAAAGACATTGGTTAAGGAGTGGGTGTAGCGTGCTTCTACAAAGAGGCGACGGTTAAGGTTGAATCCCAATCCTGCACCTACTCCAAAGTCAAAGGAGTTATAAGAATCCTTGTCCAAGAGGGTACCCACACGTACATTGGTAATATAACGACTCACTTCGGGTTTGCCCACAAGGAAGCCAAACTGTACCCCTCCTTGTAGGAAGAGCGGACCGAGATTCACTTTGGCCATTACAGGGATATTAAGGTAATCGAGCCTAATGTCAGCATTATTGATACTAACATTAAGGCCAAAGCCTTTGATTTCTTGTCTCAAAGCAACCCCTTGTCGGGAGAAAATAAGCTCTGGTTGTATGGAAAGCACATCGCTTATAGGCAGATCCACCAAGCCTCCTATATAGAAACCGCTAAGCCCCTCAATGGTAGAGAAGGAGGACGTTTCCCCGCTGAATGTGCTATAGTTGTACCCTGCTTTGACTCCAAAG
>CAJZFM010000220.1 GCA_915070235.1 uncultured Capnocytophaga sp.
AAGAAAAAGAAAAAGTAGAAGAGATTAAGGACAAGGAAGCCAAAGCACAAGCCCTGAAATTGGCCTTGCAGCGCTTGGAAAAGTCCTTTGGGAAAGGAACGGTGATGCGTCTTGGAGATAAAGTAGCCGAGAAGGTGGAGGTGATTCCTTCAGGTTCTTTGGGCTTGGATATTGCCTTAGGTGTAGGGGGTTACCCACGCGGTAGGGTGATTGAGATCTTTGGTCAGGAGTCTTCAGGTAAGACCACTCTTACACTGCATGCCATTGCCGAAGCACAGAGGCTGGGTGGTTCTGCTGCTTTTATAGATGCGGAACATGCCTTTGACCCCAGTTATGCCAAAAAGATAGGGATAGATGTGGATAACCTGATTATCTCCCAACCCGATAACGGGGAGCAAGCCCTTGAAATCGTAGATGGGCTGGTACGCTCTGGAGCCGTGGATATTATCGTAGTGGATTCCGTGGCTGCCCTTACTCCTAAAACTGAAATAGATGGCGAGATGGGCGACTCCAAAATGGGAGTACATGCCCGCCTGATGTCCCAAGCATTGCGCAAAATCACAGGGAGCATCAGTAAGGCCAACTGTGTGGTGATGTTTATCAACCAGTTGCGTGACAAAATAGGGGTGTCTTTCGGAAATCCTGAGACCACTACAGGGGGTAATGCACTGAAGTTCTATTCCTCTGTACGTGTAGATGTACGCCGACAAGCGGCACCACTCAAGAACAAAGACGGTGAGGCCTATGGTAGCCTCACGAAGGTGAAGGTAGTGAAAAACAAAGTAGCACCACCTTTCCAAAAAACAGAGTTTGAAATCATCTATGGGGAAGGTATCTCCAAGGTGTCCGAAATAGTAGATTGGGGAACCGACTTTGACATACTCTCCAAGAGTGGGGCTTGGTACAGCTACGGCGGTACTCGCTTGGCCAATGGTCGTGATGCGATGAAGGCCTTACTTCATGACAATCCTGAAATGGCTGAAGAGATAGAAGGCAAGATCAAAGAAGCCGTCAAAGAAGGAAAAGTAGTGGTGAAGAAAAAAGGCAAAGGCAAAACAGCCACCAAAGACAAAGCCGCTGATCCTGATGAAGATGAGGAATACGACGAACCAGACGAGGACGACGATTTTCCAGAGGAGGAAGAAGACGATTAGTAGTGAAGAGTGAAAAGTGAAGAGTGAAAAATTATTCACTTTTCACTTTTCATTTTTCACTTTATTGTCTTCCCTTAACAGAGAAAGGAATCCCCAATCCCAAGGGGATTTTCTCTAAAATATTATCAATAGTGGTACGAGTCCAGCCACCATTGGCACGGCAGCGGATTCTAAGTTCGCTGTCCTTACTTCCCTTTAGCTCAACAGCCTGCAAGGCTACCCAAATTACTCCCTTGGGGGCAAATACGGATAACTCCTTAGTGAAAATCTGTCGCTTGCGGCTGGCGGGGACCTCTATATAGATAGGCCTTTCTATCAAGGGCTTAAAGAGGGTATGCTCCTTGTTACTCTGATAGACTACCACACGTAGCACACAACGGTCAAGGGTGTTGGCTACAATATTCATCTCAAACTTTGTAAGGAAAGTATCCTTGTTCAGAGAGATAAAGTCGCCCAATTCCTCCTCACCCTTTTCCTCATCTTCACCCATTTCCTCCTCAGTAGGGGCGAGAATGCTCATAGTAGCAATAGTAGGTAAGCCCTTTCCCTTGAGCGTGCGCTCCTTAGGCTGCTTAGCGGTAAAGGTCGCTTCAGGAAGTACAATCTCGGCTGCCTCCAAGACCACTTTGTCGGTAATATCCTTCTTTACGAGCACCTTATGCTTATAGCTCAGATGTCCAAAGTAGATGCTATCGGTATCCTTAGCATGTAGGGCTTCCAAGGAAAAGCTTCCCTGCTCATCGCTGATAAGACCTTTGGAAGTGCCTTTGACGCCTATATTCACATATTCAATAGGACGATTTTGGCTGTCCTGTACCACTACTTTTTGTGCAAACCCACTCAGGGAGCAACAACATAAAAAGAGAAAAAACTTCATGATAGTTTTGAATTTTAAGTTTTTAATTTTGAGTATGCCAACAAACCATTAGCAATTGTTCTATAGTATTGATGTCTTTGGGAGTGAAATATTGAAAATTAGCGTTTTGTAACAGATATATACATTCACAATCTTGCAAGGTCTCTAAAAGATGAGAAGCCACCCATACGATATGGGTTTGTGCTAAAGAAAGGAGCAACTGCTTGATATGTAGAGAGGAAGAAATATCTAGTCCATTGAAAGGCTCATCAAAAATATAGAGAGTATAAGGATTCTGTAAGAGAGCATTATAATATACTTTCCTACGCATACCAGTAGATAATTGCTTGATAAGTAGTTTTTTGTCTATATCAAAAGTATAATCCTTAGAAGGAGCTATACCCAAAAGTTTGCTGTAAAAAGTGTAGAATTCCCCTACGGTAAGGTGTTCATATAAGTAAGGTTCTGTAGGAACAAAAGCCACTTGATTGGGCGAAAGCATTTTCTTATTATATAAAATCTCTCCTTGGTAAGGTTCCAAACCACTAAGGCACTTGAAAAAGGTTGTTTTGCCTGCTCCATTGATCCCCACAATCCCATAGAGGCCAGGTTTCTCTATAGTAAGAGAAATATGATTTAGAATAATCCTATCTTGGTAGCTCTTTTCTAAGTGATTTATTTGTAACATGTTGGTGTTTTTGAATGTTTTGTATGGCTAAGAAATAGAAATAGGGGAGCAGTAACAAGGGGAGTATATAGAACACTCCTAAGAAAATAGTTATGACGGCAAAAGACTGAGGGAGAGGTTGGTTGAAAAAGGCATATTTGGTGAGTACGCCTACTATGGCAACACCCAAAAAGAGTAATAATACAGCTATTTTCTCTATACCAAAGCAAATAAAGTAAGGGAGTCCCAAGGGGGAAAAGACTAAGGCTGTATTCTGAATCCCTGCAATAAGTTGGCTATGTAAGTAGTCTTTTCCTTGTTGAGCAGCTATGGTGATATAAGAAGGGTGTTCTCTTTCAAAATAAGGTATGCAACACACTAAGCCCGTTGCTCCAAAGGCAAAAAGAGCTAAGTTAGGATTGTTATATATACCCGTAATGACCACAAGTCCTATAAGAAAAGGCAAAGAGAAAAGGAGCTTATATTTGCGGAAAGCAGTATGCCAGAGCGGATCCGAAAGAGAAAAGGGGTAAGGTATGGTAAGTTGTCGCTGAGCAAGCCAAGGAATAAGGCAAAGTCCTAAGAGGTAGAGAACAGCCCAAAGGTAATCCCCTTTGCTAATAAGCAGTAGTATAAAGGGTAGATTTTCTATACAATATTCTCCTAATAGAACCCTCCTATAATGAGGATGGGTGCAGAGCAAAGGCAAATCTTCCCTGCTATTATGATAGGAAAGCGTAGCGAGTGGAAAAAGGATTAAGAACCAAGACCACGATGCATAGTGTAGGTATAGTACATATAGCGCCCCTACCATAGCTGTGATAAGTACAACAATGGTTAGTAGGTCTCCTTTGGCAAAGAGCCGTCGGTAATAGATATAGGATAGGTATAGGGAAAGTTGTATGAGCTTATAAGCCTTTCCCCTTATAATAGCCTTCTAAAAAAGCATCTACTAAGCGCTGTAAGTCTTGACGTAAGAGGATACTTAGGAGTGCGGCAGTTATTGCTATTAGGAAATTACGTTTTGTACTTGTTTTCATGGGTTATCTATTTTAGTTTATCAAGTTTTGTAAGTTGTTTTTAGGTTACTATACAGACCACTACCTTGTCTTAGTGTGTTAAAGAATAAATAGCTTCTCCTGTAATTTTTCCAGATAGGTAGATAATCAGGGTGGAAAGGATCACAGCTATGATGCCCCACCACTTGTTGGATAGCATAAGATCGTAGAATTTCTCTATGTTTATAGTAGGTTTTTTCATGTTATGAAGTGTTTTATAATTCTGTGCAAAGATAAGAAAAAAAATTAAAATAAAACAAATAGTTACTTAATTTTATCAAGAAA
>CAJZFM010000221.1 GCA_915070235.1 uncultured Capnocytophaga sp.
ATTATCAAAACTTCTCGTTTATTTACAAATAAAAAAATTTGCAATTCTATCAAAAAATAACTACTTTTGTGCTCTCTTTTGTCAAACAAATCTCATAAAGTGATGGAACAAAAAAAACGCATCCATTCGGCTTT
This sequence comes from uncultured Capnocytophaga sp., assembly GCA_915070235.1. GTDB lineage: Bacteria > Bacteroidota > Bacteroidia > Flavobacteriales > Flavobacteriaceae > Capnocytophaga. The sequence goes on from CAJZFM010000221.1 coordinate 135, forward strand.
GGTTTCTGTCTTTAACAAAGATGGTCTTGAGCCTATTATCCAGAAAATGAATGATTTAGGTATTGTTATGTATTCCACTGGAGGTACAGAAGCCTTTATCAAATCCCTCAATATCCCTGTGGTAGCGGTAGAGGACATTACCCAATACCCTTCTATCCTTGGAGGAAGAGTCAAAACCCTACACCCTAAGATCTTCGGAGGTATCCTAAACCGACAAGGTAATGCTTCTGACCAAGAACAGATGCAAACCTATGATATTCCTCAGATAGACCTTGTTATCGTAGATTTGTATCCTTTTGAAGAAACGGTTGCCAATGGGGCGAATGAACAAGATATTATTGAAAAAATTGATATAGGTGGCATCTCCCTTATCCGTGCTGCTGCTAAGAACTTCAATGATACCCTATGTGTATCCTCCAAAGAAGACTACCCTGCTCTGCTGAATGTTCTCACTGAAGGCAAAGGAGAAACCACCCTTGCTGAGAGAAAACAGTTTGCCCTACATGCCTTTGCTACTTCTTCAAGATATGATACGGCTATTTTCAACTACTTCAATGCAGATCACTCCGCCCAACTGCTCAGAGTAAGTGAGGACAAGGCGCAAGTACTCCGTTATGGAGAAAATCCTCACCAAAAAGGGGTATTCTTCGGAGACTTTGATGCTCTTTTCACCAAGCTACACGGCAAAGAGCTCTCCTATAACAACCTCTTAGATGTAGATGCAGCGGTAAACCTTATGAGCGAATTTGCACATGAAGACCCTACCTTTGCTATTCTAAAACATAACAACACTTGTGGTATTGCCACACGCCCTACTCTATTGGAGGCTTATAATACTGCCCTTTCCTGCGATCCTGTTTCGGCCTTCGGAGGGATTCTTATCGCCAATCGCCCTATAGACAAGGTAACCGCCGAGGCTATCAACCCGCTATTCTGTGAGGTGGTAATTGCTCCTAATTATGAAAAAGAAGCCTTGGAGCTGCTTGAGGGTAAGAAAAACCGTATTCTATTGGTGCAAAAGCAAATTTCTTTGCCACAAACGTCCCTTCGTTCTTGTCTCAATGGCTATCTATGGCAGGATAGAGACCTTAAAACTGATGCTGTCTCTGATATTTCTTATGTTACTGACCAGAAACCATCGGCTGAGGACTTGGAAGACCTACTTTTTGCCTCCAAGATATGCAAACACACCAAATCCAACACCATTGTACTGGCTAAAAACAAACAACTCCTTGCCTCCGGAACTGGACAGACCAGCCGTGTAGATGCCCTCAAGCAGGCCATTGAAAAGGCTAAAGAGTTCAAGTTCTCCCTTGAGGGAGCTGTTATGGCCAGCGACGCATTCTTCCCCTTCCCTGACTGTGTAGAAATAGCTCATAACGAAGGGATTCGCAGTGTAATCCAACCAGGTGGGTCTATCAAAGACAACCTAAGTATAGAGTACTGCAATACTCACCAAGTAGCTATGGTGATGACAGGCATACGACATTTCAAACACTAATGAAGTGAACAGTGAACAGTGAAAAACGAAAAGTGAAGAGCGGCTATCCACTCTTCACTTTTTATTTTTTATCTTTTAATAGGGCTTTGTTTATTCGCTTAATCAGTGCGGGGCCTTCGTAGATAAAGCCTGTGAAGAGTTGTACTAAGCTCGCCCCTGCATGGAGTTTCTCCAAGGCATCTTCTGGAGAGTGTATGCCACCAACCCCTATGATAGGGAAGCTATGGCCACTTTTCTCAGATAGAAAGCGTATCACCTCGGTAGCACGCTTGGTTAAGGGTTTGCCACTGAGGCCGCCTGTTTCTACCCTGTTAGGCGATGCCAATCCGTCTCTGCTTATGGTAGTATTGGTTGCTATGACCCCTGCTATGGAGGTTTGTTTTACAATATCTATGATATCCAATAGCTGTTCGTCCGTGAGGTCTGGAGCTATTTTCAGTAATATAGGTTTGGGCTTAGGGAGTTTTCCGTTAGCCTCCTGCAAGAGCGTCAGTAGCTTCTGTAGTGGTTCTTTTTCTTGTAGAGAACGGAGATTAGGCGTATTGGGAGAGCTGACATTTACGACAAAATAATCCACATAAGGAGCTAATTGTCCAAAGCAATAGAGATAATCCTCATGAGCCTTCTCATTCTCTGTCCATTTGTTCTTTCCTATATTCCCCCCTATAATCACCTGTTTGTTTTTCTTTAGTCGGACAATAATCGCCTCTACTCCGTCGTTATTAAAGCCCATACGATTGATAATTCCTTGGTCCTCTATCAAACGAAAAAGACGCTTACGAGGATTCCCTGGTTGGGGCTTAGGTGTTACAGTACCTATCTCTATAAAGCCAAAACCAAGGGAAGAGAGTTCTGAGAAAAGTTCAGCATTCTTGTCCAATCCTGCTGCTAAGCCGACAGGATTGGGGAACTTAATTCCGAACACCTCTCGCTCCAATCGCTTGTCCTTTAGCTGATAACGAGCCCTCAGAAGAGCGGGAACCAGCGGAATGCGATTGACAAATTTGAGCCAACCAAAGGTAAAATGATGTACCTTCTCTGGATCAAAGAGAAATAATAAAGGGCGAATAATACGCTTATACATGGTGATTTTTATTGCAAATATACAATTTTTTACTGAATTTTTACCTACTTTTCTACTTTTTTTCTTGGGAAAAAAGCAGTAACTTTGCTCCTTTGAAACAAATGCTTGTGTTAAGCTACAAACTATGAAAAATTACCTCCTTCCTTTCCTCTCCATTATCATAGGAGTTTGCTTGGTTCTATGGATAAAACCCAGCAATAAGAGTCGCATCAAGTTACTTTTAGCCTTTAGTGGGGCTTTTTTGCTGGGAATGACAGTTTTTACACTTATACCAGAGGTATATCATACGCTTTTTGAAGGAGAGATACTCCGATACACAGCTGATGGGCTTGATACACATACTCATGGCAATGAAAAGACGATAGGGTTTTGGATTATTATAGGGATTCTCTTGCAGATTGTCTTAGAGTTTTTCTCTCATGGAGCTGAGCATGGTCACTTTCACTCCCCTGCCAAAGGGCTAAGAACTCAATTCCCTTGGGGACTTTTCATCAGCCTGAGTATTCACTCTATTTTAGAGGGTTTTCCCCTACATGCACATAGCAATATGGTGTATGGCATCTTTATCCATCACCTACCTATTGCCATGGTACTGACTATTTTCTTTTTAGATTCGGGGATAGGCACGAAGAAAACACTTATTTTCCTATTCCTTTTCTCTCTGATGACTCCTTTTGGCGCTTTCTTAGCCAATACTGTACCCCAATTAGTGGTCTATCATACCCAAATGAGTGCTATTGTCATAGGTATTTTTCTACATATCTCCTCCGTAATCCTCTTTGAAACCTCCGAGAATCACCATTTCAACTACCTAAAACTAGGTGTGATTGTACTGGGATTTGCACTGGCATACCCACTATAAAGGTAAAAAGTAAAAGGTAAAAAGTAAAGAATGTACTCTTAATTTGAATCAATAGTTAAAAAATATCTGTATAATCTAATTCGTTAAGACGCAATAAATTGCGTCTCTACGGATGACTACGCTCATCAGGAGTTGTCTTAGCCAGCGTTAGGGTAGAGACGCAATTTATTGCATCTTAGAAAGTTAGCAAATAATATTTTAACTATTGATTCGAATTAGTAGTTAGAGAACTGATAACTAATAACTGACTACTGACAACTGACTGCTGACAACTGACTGCTGACTACCGAATCTTACAAACGGGTATCGGCTGCATTTTATGTTGGTTAGCCTTGTTCAGTCGCTTAAAGATGGAGAGCACCTGTGCTTGGCGGGGGGTGAGACCTTCCTCCTTGTGTCCTTCCTCTACAAAGGTCATTGCCCATTCCAGTTCGGGATA
>CAJZFM010000222.1 GCA_915070235.1 uncultured Capnocytophaga sp.
AGGGGGTGGTGCTCGTTAGGGCGTGCTGGTTCGAATCCAGTCGTAGGCACAAAAATCCTTAGTATTCAGTACTAAGGATTTTTTGTTTTTACTAATGCCTATGCTTACAGACCTTTTAGAAAAAGACTATCAACTCTTAGTGGCTATCAACCAAACGGGTTCCCTCTCATGGGATGCCTTTTGGCTACTTATTACCAATGCTTGGAATTGGGTGCCCTTCTTTGCCGTAATTCTTTGGGCAAACTTCCACTTTTTTCCCCGCAAGGAGGCTTGGCGTATTTTTTTCTATGCCATAGGAACCTTACTCCTTACGGTGGCTATTACCAATACTACTAAGGAAATAGTAGGGCGCTTGCGTCCCTTACATACCGAAGCGCTCATTCCCCAGTTGCGTATTGTGATAGGGGAGAAGGGCTATAGCTTTTTCTCTGGACATACCAGCAATAGCTTTGCCTTGACTACCTTCTTGTATTTGGTCTTTAGAAAGCGTATGCGCTTTGCTTGTTGGCTTTTCCTTTGGCCTCTGCCCTATGCCTATAGTCGTCTCTACTTAGGGGTACATTTCCCTACAGATATCCTTGTAGGTCTTTTGGTAGGGGTAACTACCGCCTCGGTAGGGTATTGGTTTTATCTTAAAGGTAAGACTACTTCCAAAGATTCTCAGGAGCATGCCCCGCTACCTGACCAAAAATCTTAGTAGCCAAATAAGGGTTGTCAATAAAAGGATTGCGGTTGCCCTGAGCTTGCTCTATCTCATTGTTGCGCTGTAGCTCCAGAGGAGAGACCTCATCTTCGGCATTCCACTTCAGTAGCAATCCTACCCCATCGGTACTTACATGGTGAAAAGGCAGGTTGTATCTTAGGAACATATACATAAGCATACGAGCCACATCGCCCTTATATTCGTCACCTGGGTACCATGCCTTGCCCTTGTTTTCCCTGCTTGTAGCACCCTGCCCTTCGGTAAAGGGAAGATTGCCACGGGAGGAGTTGATACCACTGTCTATATACTGCAAGTGGTGCAAATCGCCTAAGGGCTGGTCAGGATCCCCGTATTTTTTGATATGGCTCTGTGGGTAGATATGTTCGGTATTGATGCTCCCATGTGGCTGGTTGCGCTTCTGTATCTCACTTGCGGGGCGGCTCTCTCCTGTATAGACCAAGAGAACATGCTGGGGATTTTTGGGGTCTTTGTTGGCCTTTTCCAAGTAAGGATGGCGCTTGCCATAAGGGATAAAATGGGTATGCTTGACAATGGTCAGCACGGCTAGGTCTTCCTTGAGTTCGTCCCCATTCTTGGTAAAATCCACAGACTGGTAGTAATACTTGAGTTTGGTAGGTACCACTACTTTTTCATAGTGTTTGGGAGGTTGCGGCTGGTACTGAGCCCGCTGCTGAGCTAAGATACCTATTCTCTGATAAGGGTCTTGTACTTGCCTTTGGGAAAACTCCTCTCCCTTGCAGGCTATAAAGGCAAGGAAAAGAGAGCCAATGAGTAATAAATCTTTCATAATCGGGCATTTATTCATTATTAAGTCTGAAACAGAGTATTTCCTTGGTATGAGAGGTAGGGCGGAAACGTTCGTCTGCGCGGTGGCCTACCACCCATAGGATTTGGTCAGTGCTATCGGTTAGCAACCATTGGTTTTCCTTGTCATAGAGTGAATATTTCTCATCTTTGAAGTACTTGCGTAGTACTTTTTTCTGTCCGCCCATGCCATAGGGGTAAAAGAGATCCCCCTCCTTACGCTTGCGCAAGCATAAGGGAAACTGCACCTTCTGCTTATCTATATAAATCACCCCGGCTCCTGATGGGGCAGCCTCACTGACCTCTTGCCAACTCAAGGCTATGGGCGAGTCAATGGCGCCTGCTTCTTCTTGTAAATAGAAAGCAGCAGGGGAGGAATCCTTTAGCTCACTAATAAGCCATTGCCCACGGTTAGAGAGCAGGCGGTGGGAATCACTGGCAAGGTATTTACCTGTATCGGCTTGCAAAAATCGTTCCAAAGCATCGGCATCGGAAAATCCATAAGGAGAAAGTAGTTCGTGTAGCAAAAATCGCCTATGAGGGTGCATGCGGAGTTTTTCTATAAGGAAAACGATAGGATTGCCAATAACAAAGCATTCTTTTCGATACTGCTCGATACCCTCTTGTAGGAAGTTGTAAGTGAGCTGTAGGAGTGATTGGGTTTTCTCAAAGTTCTTAAAGAAAAGTGGGTGCACCTCTTTGAGTATAGGGGAGAGGTGATGGCGAATCTTGTTACGGGTATAAGCATCGGAGTTATTGGAACTGTCCTCTCGCCAAGAGATATGGTTTTCGGTGGCAAAGGCGAGGATTTCCTCCCGTGAGAAAGGGAGCAAGGGGCGCAAGATAGCCCCGTTCTGTGTGGGTATGCCTAAAAGCCCCTTGAGGCCTGTGCCACGAGAAGTGTTGATCAGGAACGTCTCCCAAGAGTCATTGGCCTGATGGGCGGTTAGCACATAGTCATAACCCTGCTCTTGGCGTAGTGCTTCAAACCACTCATAGCGTAGCACACGAGCCGCCAGCTGGGTGTTCAGTCCATGTGCCTTACCATAAGCTTTGGTTTCAAAGCGCTTTACGGCTAAGGGAGCAGAAAGCTGGTGAGAGAGAGCCTCCACAAAACGCTGGTCGCCCTCGCTTTCCTCTCCACGTAGCTGGAAGTTACAATGCGCCATCATAAAAGGAATATCTAACCCATGGAGTAGGTGAGCGAGTGCCACACTATCAATCCCACCACTAATGGCCAAGATAATTTTCTTTTGCCAAAGGAAAGGGAAATGCTGCTGGAGATGATTTTGGAAAGATGCTAACATAAGGGAAGTATATTAAATAAAAAAGCTCTCAGAACCTTTCTGAGAGCTTAGTGCGGGTGATAGGACTCGAACCTACACACCTCACGGCACCAGATCCTAAGTCTGGCGTGTCTACCAATTTCACCACACCCGCGTGTGATTTTTAAGACAGCGCAAAGGTACAACTATTTTTTAAACTGACAAGCAAAAATCAATTATTTTTTTTAATTATTTTAAAATGGATTGATAACGAGTGTGTTATAAAGGTTTATAATAGCATCTTCATGGCTTTCTGAAGACCTACAATGAGGCGGTCAACTTCCTCAAGGGTGTTATAAACGGCAAAGCTGGCGCGTATAGTACCTGGAATGTGATAAAAGTCCATCACAGGTTGGGCACAGTGATGGCCTGTACGTACAGCTATACCCATTTGGTCAAGGAGCGTTCCTACATCATAGGGGTGGGCGCCCTCTACATTGAAGGAGATGACCCCTGCCTTACGCTCCAAATCATGTGTACCATAGATGGTGATACCGCCTAAGGCGCGAATCTGCTCGTGGGCATACTTTAGCAAGGCGTGCTCATGAGCGGCGATATCGGCCATACCCAAGGAGTGCATATAGTCAATAGCCACTCCATAGGCGATCCCCCCACAGATGTTGGGCGTTCCAGCCTCCAGCTTATAAGGCAGGTCGGCATAAGTAGTCCCTTCAAAGCAGACAGTCTTGATCATATCCCCGCCGCCCTTATAGGGGGGAAGTTTCTTAAGCCACGCCTCTTTCCCGTAGAGAAAGCCAATCCCAGTAGGGGCGTACATCTTGTGTCCTGAGGCCACGAAGAAGTCAGTATCTAAGTCCTGTACATCAATGGCAAAGTGTGGGCAACTCTGTGCCCCATCTATAAGAGTTACCGCCCCCGCGCTATGGGCTAAAGCAATGATTTCCTTGACAGGGTGTACATTGCCCAAGGCATTGGACACATGTTGGCAGCTGACTACTTTGGTACGCTCAGAGAGCATAGCCTTGAAGTCCTCCATAAGGATCATACCCTCCTTATCTACAGGGATAGGACGGACAACAGCCCCTGTACGCTCGGCTAAGAGCTGCCAAGGAACGATGTTGCTATGGTGCTCAGTGGTCAGTACCAAGATCTCATCACCTGCCTTTAGAAAAGGGGTGAGACAAGT
>CAJZFM010000223.1 GCA_915070235.1 uncultured Capnocytophaga sp.
AATTCATGTGTGTTAGGCATGGTTCTTTTAACATCTCTTGCCCTACATAAATAGAGGAAAATGCTTGTTTTTTCCTTTTTTTATTCGTAATTTTGCAAGCCTTTTTCAAAAGGGAGATTTCCCTAACAAGACTCAAAAAATCTATTTTTAATACATAAAGATGAATACAGTGAAAGTCAGATTTCTGCTCTTCTTCTTGCTGTTCTTAGCAGTAGGACAGACCTCTTGGGCACAGGAGGAACTGAAAAAAACGGAGCAGAGCAAGCAGGCCAAAACAAAGCCCAAACCTGCCCCAAAAGCGCCCATGAATACCAATACCCGTGGGCAAACGTCTATCAATCAAGAGGTAAAGCCCCTATGGGTGCTCAATGGGGTTATCCTCCAAGACGAAATAGACCTTAAACCTGAAGATCTCGTCTCCGAAGATGCTAAGTTGCTGATAGCCTCCGCAATCCCAGGCCTTACAGCTGAAAGCATTGAGAGCTTTAGAGTGCTTAAGGATGCCTCTGCTACTGCTGTCTATGGCCCTCGTGCTATCGCAGGAGTAGTGGAAGTGGTCACCAAAAAAGGTGCCGCTGGAACCAGTAGCTTCACCTATACTAATGAATCTACTTTCCGCCTTATTCCTACCTATGACCAGTACAACATTATGAACTCTCAGGAACAAATGTCTGTTATCCAAGAACTGATGCAGGGTGGCCACTATGAGTTCCAAAATGTAGTAACCCAAAAGAACAAAGGGATCGTAGGAAGAATGTATGAACTCTTCTACGAGCTTGATAGACAAGGCAACTCTCGCGTACTCAATACAGAGGCAGGACGTAGGGCTTACCTACAAGAAGCCGAAAGACGTAATACCAATTGGTTCAAGCAACTATTCCAAACTTCCGTAATGCAGAACCATACCCTTTCCTTCTCCTCTGGAAATGAAAAATCTACCTATTATGCCTCCCTAAGCCTCCTCTCAGATCCAGGTTGGCAAAAAGGTAATAAGCTTACTCAGTATGCAACCAATCTCAATGCTAACTATAATCTTTCTTCCAAAGTGCGCTTGGGACTGATCACAGACCTCTCCTACCGAGACCAAACCACTCCTATACAGGATGGCTATAACTATGCATTGAACCACTCTCGAACTCTAAATGCTAAGGACTATTACACAACCAACTATGCTCCTTACAACATTTTCAATGAGATGGACAACGCTTATATAGATACCGATATAGCTACCCTTCGTATACAGGGGCAACTCTCTTGGAAGATCACCCCTAAGATAGAGGCGATTCTCATGGGTGCTATCCGCTACCAAAATAATACCCAAAAGACAGAGTATAAAGAAAATTCCAACTGGGTGCTCTCTTACCGCGCCATGCCCAATACAACTGTGAGAGACAATAATACCAATCTGTACAAAGACCCTAACGATCCTTTCGCCCTTCCAGTGGTGGTACTACCCAAGGGAGGAATTCGTGAGAAGATAGACAAAACCTCACTGGCCAATAACCTCCGTGCGACCCTTAGCTATAAGGATACCTTTGCCGAAGGCTTACATAGTATCGCCTTATTCGGAGGCTTTGAGATGGACAACGCCAAGAATACCAATGATCTGAATCGAAACTATGGTTTGCTCTACAATGCAGGTAACTATGCTTCTTTCTCTTACCTGATGTTCAAGAAGTTGCAAGAAGAATTCCGTAACTACTATACCGTAGCCGATACTGAAAATAACAACCAGGCTTTCTTTGCCAATGCTTCTTATACCCTCAAAGGACGCTATACGGCCAATGGTACTTTGCGCTATGATGCCTCTAACGCTTTCGGGCCTTCTCGCTACCTCCGCTGGATGCCTACTTGGAATGCTGGACTGAAGTGGGATGTGAGCCAAGAGAACTTCTTTGCTTCTCTTAAGCCCCTTTCTCACCTAAGCCTCAAGGCTTCTTTTGGAGTAACGGCTGTAGCACCTTCTGTGAGCAATTCCTTAGCACAGCTCTATATCAACAATCCTTGGCGCAACTCCACTCAGCGTGAGTTAGGTCTTGAAATCCAGAATATTGCCAACCATGACCTGACCTATGAGAAAAACCAAGAGTTAAACATAGGAGCAGACTTGGGCTTCCTCGATGATCGTATCAACCTCTCTGTAGAATGGTTCCACCGTCATAGCTATGACCTGATAGGGGATATTGTTACCCAAGGTACGGGGGGCTTCACTACCAAAAAAGGGAATATGGCTCAAATGCGTATCCGTGGGCTTGAAATAGGCTTAGAGACAACCAATCTCAAAACAGCCGACTTCTCTTGGAAGACTTCCTTTATCTATTCTCGAGCTAAAAATGAAATCACTGAGCTGCTTACCACTCCTACCATTCGTGATATGATTGGCTATTCTACCAGTGCTACCTCCCAAGGAGGGTTCGCCCGCGCAGGCTATCCACTTAAGTCTATCTTCTCAGTTCCTTTCAATGGACTCAACGATAGGGGATTGCCTACTTTCCTCAACGAACACGACCAATCTACCATCGGGGGAATCCGATTCGATAGTCGCAACGTAGATTTTCTAAAATATGCAGGTACCCTCATCCCTACTGATAAGGGAAGCTTTAGCAATACCTTTCACTACAAAGGTATCTCCTTGGGGGTAGTGCTTACTTACTCCTATGGGAATGTGGTACGCCTTAGAAAACTCAGCAATATCTATACCGACTATGGAATTGTCCCTCGTGAGCTCAACAACCGTTGGCAATTCGCTGGTGATGAGACCAAAACCAACATCCCTGTAGTCTATACTACTTTTATGCAAAATGCCTATGGCTACAATGAAATCAGCCAGGCTTATAATACCTACGATTATTCCGATATTCGTATCGCCAAGGGAGATAATATCCGCCTGAAAGAGATCTCTTTAGGCTATACCTTCGATAAGGATTTCTTGCGTGAGACTCGTATCCGCCAGCTTAGTGTCAAGTTACAAGCCACCAACTTAGCCTTACTCTATGCCGATAAGCGCCTTAATGGAGACGATCCTGATTACTTGGTTAACGGATATACCCCTATCTCTCCTAAGCGATTGATATTTACTTTACGTGTAGGACTTTAACCCTAAAATGATGAAAAGAATATACTATATATTAGCCATTACTTCCCTCGCGCTGACCGCTTGTAACGATCAGCTGGATAAAATGCCGGACAATCGCCTGCTGATTGACTCACCTGAAAAGGTACAGCAGACCCTGACCAATGCCTATCCCCAGATAGCCACCACCCTCATTAGTGAATTTTCTTCGGATAATATAGATGATATAGGGGCGGACAATATCTATTCTAACTTCCTCACTCGTGAGGCAGCCTATTGGCAACCTATATTGGAATACAATTACTTGGATGGTTTACAGAATATTTGGGACTTTCACTATAAGGCGATCAGCCATGCCAATGCTGCCTTGGAGGCTATTGAGACGACTCTAAAGGGTGATCCAGCCCTTAATCCTGCCAAAGGGGAAGCCTTAGTAGCTCGTGCCTATGCCCATTTCTGCTTGGCTAACCTCTTCTGTCAGGCTTACAACCCTACCACCAGTGGTACCGACTTAGGGATTCCTTATATTACCGAACCTGAGGCACAGCTCAATCCTAAGCGTGACCGTGGTACTGTAGCCCAGCTATATCAGCAGATCGATCATGACCTTCAGGTGGGGCTTCCTCTTATTGAGGATAGTTACTACCAAATGCCTAAGTATCACTTCAATAAGAAAGCAGCTTATGCCTTCGCTGCTCGCTTCTACCTCTATTACCAACAATGGCAAAAAGCAGTAGATGCAGCCAATGTGGTGCTTACTACCAATGAGGCTACAACCAAAACACTCATACGCGAATGGTTAGATTTCCGTGATGCCCAAAAAACAGGTATCCGTTCCCTAACCGCTTATGCACAGGCCTATACCCGTGAAAGTGACGTAGCCAACC
>CAJZFM010000224.1 GCA_915070235.1 uncultured Capnocytophaga sp.
TATCCAATAGTCGGTTGGGGTATTATCCTCCCCATCTATCTCATTGTTATCTCTCCAGAAATACATATCTGTATTAAGGGTTGAGATGCCTAAGAAGGAGGTTTTCTCGCTTACATTATCACTCATCATCTCTGCGATGTAGGTAGGAAAGCGGTTAGGATACGCACCGACCAAGAGTTCCTCTATTTTTTCTGTACTATCTATTTCTGTACGGCTATCAGGTAGGTCGTCTAATATTTTGTTACAAGCGCTCAGTACCAAGGTAAGGGCTAAGGCCAAGAGGGACAAGTATTTGTTTCTTTTCATGAGTTGCTGTTTTGTTAGATTCCAAGATTAATGGTAAAGGTATATTGGGGTGTGATTGGGTAGGCTACTCCTCCAGAGCGGAAGAATTCTGGATCCTGTCCGTTCAAGTCCTTATGAGCATAGATTAGGAAGGGGTTGGAGGCTTGTAAGCGTAGGGTCAGGTTCCCTATGTTCAGATTTTCCAAAACTTCCTTATCAAAGGTATAGGAGAGGGAGATGCTCTTCATTCGTACAAAAGAGCCATCGACTACACGAGCGGTAGAGTGGTTATAAGCGCTATAAGCTCTTGAGATATAGGCCTTGTTTTCCTCATTGAGTGTTCGCTGAGAGACAATGCCTGGGATTTGAGTTAAGGCCTCATCTCCAGGGGCTACCCAGCGATTCTTGAACTCTCTTGGGAAGACACTTAAGTCATCATAGCCAGCTCCTTTGTATAGGGGTGCCTTGCGAATCTTATTGCCCGCTTGCATGGTAATGAGGAAGTTTAGCTCCCAATTTTTGTAACGGAAAGTATTGCTAAGTCCTCCTGTGATATTGGGATCGACCGCTCCTTCTTTCTTGAGATAGGAGAGGATATTATCACGGTCTTGGAAATCAATATCCTTATAGTCTCTACTTCCTCCCTTAAGGTTGAATAGCGGCATTCCTTGGCTATTAAGACCAGCAAAATCATAGGAATAAAGGGTGTTACGTGGATTACCCAATACATTGCCCCCTGTCTCACGTACTAAGTTGAAAACACTGTTGGAGGCATTGGCCAAGGAGGTAATCTCTTGGTTAAAATAAGCAAAGTTCACACTAGTACTCCAAGTGAAATCCTCAGTCTTGAAGTTACGAGTATCTAGTACTAGCTCAACCCCACGAGTGGTCATGGAGGCATCATTAGCATACTTATTCATTTCCCCTCCCATACCGGAAGTACGCACGATGTCTAATAAGTCCTTGGAGTTCTTCTGGTAGAGGTCTACCGAGAGGGAGATCGCATTGGAAAGGAAGCCTATGTCGGTACCGAAGTTAGTCTCATATACCTTCTCCCAAGTAAGGTCTGAGTTCTGAAGAGAAAGGATACGGATTAGGCGTTCATTATCCTGGTTGCGGAAGCGGGGAGTTATGGTACTGACCATGATAGGTAAGGCATTTCCTATATTGTTCAGTCCTGCAATCAGTCCATAGCTAAGACGGAAAGAGAGGTTAGAAAGGGCATGGGTCGTAGGCAAGAAATGTTCGTTGGTTACATTCCAGCGACCACTAATATTCCAAGTAGGGAGCCAACGAGCCTTACGGCTTCTACCTAGCTGGTTAGAACCCTCATAGTTCAGTGTACCAGAGAGGATATAGCGGTTGCGGAAGCCATAGGATGCTTGAGAGAAGAAAGCTACCCCCCGTTCACGACCGGTAGAGCGATCAAAGTATTGGGCATTATCGGCAATCACCTTCTCTATGATTCGAGGATCGGTGAAGACTACTCCACCACGATTGAACTGATAGCCATAACCATCGAAGGATTGGTTATCCCTATCGGTATAACGAAATTCTTGTCCTAAGAAGAGCTTAAGAGTATGCTTGTCCTGCTCATCTTGGTCTTTGAAAGCCTTATTGTACTCCAAGGCATTGCGTAAGTAGTAGCTTTGGAGGTTATTTTGTTCCAGCTTATAGATACCTCCGTTGGGAAGAACCACCTGTGGGAGGGCTGAAGGATCATCAGGGTTGCGGTATAGGAATGGGTTGCGCTCCCCTATAATCATATTATCGTTGGCACGATAAGCCCCTACCACATTGGAACCTTCGGTGATCGTATGCTCTTGGGTACTTTGGGCATAACGTACCGAACCTAAGAACTTGTACTTAAGGGCTGGAGTGAATTTGATCTCTAAGTCGCTTTGGAGCTTGTACTCCATCATCTTCAGATCTATATAGTTATTCTTTAGCTCCTTAAGAATATTCATAGGGGCATAGTTCATACGATAATAATCATAGTTGCCTTCATCATCATAGGGGCGTAGTGCACGAGTGGTATTAAGTGCATAGCTGAAGGGGTTGATATCGAAATCACGTTCGTACTCCCCTGTTACCTGATTGCTCGAACGGGAGAAGGTACCCGGTGCTTTTTGGTTACGGATGGCTCCTTGTGCTAGGATACCTATCTTCACCTTAGAAGAAAGGTCATAAGAGGTCTTGATATTTCCGGTAATACGGTGTACCCTGTCGGCTATAGTCCATCCTGGGTCTACGAAGAAGCCCAAGGAACTATAGATAGTCGTATTCTCTCCTCCACCACTAAGGCTCAAGGTATGATTTTGAGTTAAGGAAGGTCGGAAGAGAGTTTTGAACCAGTCCGTATTGGCATACTCATATTTGCGCAAGAAAGCATTACGTGCTTCAGGGCTGTTCTGTAATAGAAAACGACCAGTGGCAGGGTTATAGGTATCGGTATTTCGGTACATGATGTGGTAAGCCCCACCTTGCTGAGCAGCCATATAAGTAGCTCGGTCTAAATAGCCCTTTTGCTCCAACTCACGATAGACACTCATGGTCTCTTGGGAGTTCATCAGGTCGAACTGTGCATAATTAGGAATCATACGTACAGACTCCTCCAACTGGTAGCTCAGTTGTGTCTTCACATTGCGTTTTCCGCTTTTGGTAGTAATGATTACGGCTCCATTAAGCGCACGTGCTCCATATAGGGAAAGTGCGGAAGCATCCTTGAGGATTTCTATACTCTCAATATCATTGGCATTTAGCCCTGAGATTGCTGAGCTAATTAGGGTTGAGGCATCTCCAGAGGCTAACTGTTCGAAGGAAAGGTTCACCACCTCCTCTTGTACAGCTCCATCCACTACCCAGAGGGGTTTGGTATCTCCAAAGATAGAAGAACCTCCACGTATGGTAATCTTAGGAGAAGTACCAAAAGTACCTGAGAGGTTCTGTACATTGACCCCTGCTGAACGCCCCTCAAGCATACGACCCACATCTACAACTCCATCTTGCTTGATGTTGTCTATCTTAAGTGTTTGCGAATTACCCGTAAAGAGTTTTTTATCTATCTCTTGGTAACCTGTGAAGACAAGGCCTGTAAGCTCTGTTACTTCTTCTTTAAGAACCACATTCAACACTTTGTTATTCCCCACCATTCGCTCCACTGGAGTACTACCTACCATAGAGAAAACAAGTACGGATTTATCACCCGCCACCTTGATGGAGAACTTCCCTTCCAAATCGGTATCCACTCCATGAGTGGTTCCCTTCTCCACTACAGAGACACCTAACAAAGGCCGCCCATCTTGGTCCTTGACCACACCTGTTACGGTCTGCTCCTGAGCATATAACCCCGAGAATGTGAGCCATAAAAACCCCAGTAGCACATACAACCATTTTCTTTTCATGTTCTTGATACGTTTAAGCAATTAGTTTTGCAAATATTCAGAAAAAAATCTGAGAAAAGCAAATTTTTACGTGACTATTTCTGCAGCCAACATTTCATTAAGTAAAACATCCCCAATTTACACAGAAAACTATACAAAACATAGTGTTAATTATTAACAAAACTAATTAATATTACGCAATTAACCGTTTTTATTAAAAACACAAAATCAAAACACTAAAAACAATACTTATTTT
>CAJZFM010000225.1 GCA_915070235.1 uncultured Capnocytophaga sp.
TTAAATGATTGTCGGAGTACGATGCCCATAATCTTTTTCTTTTAGTAATACTTTACAAATTTCTTATCCTGCAAGGCAGTGAGTTGTTCTGCTATAAGGGTATTCATATAGTTTTGAAGCTCTTCCCTGCTTTTATAAGTAGGTTGGCGATCCTCTTTGGGAAATTCAAGTGTTTTGTAATCTACTTCTTCATTGATAAGTTTTACAAGTGAAGCAGCTGTGATTAAGTATATACGATATGAAAATTCATAAGAAGTTTCTTTCTCTTCTATGCTCTTGTGAAGATATTTCAAAGTATTGTTTAGAAAGTAAAGTGCTAAATAATCCTGGAAATAGTCATCATACATATCTTGAAAATCAGGTAAGCCTTTGTAATCAGTAACGCTTTTAAAGTGTAGGAAACACGCTTTGCGTTGTTCTGGGGTGATGGTAGGCACTTCGGCAATGAGTGCTAAAGAGTGTTCTATGGGATACCATAGGTTAAAATTTGCGGCAAAAGGCACTGCAAGTACTTCGGGCAAGAAAGCTAATAAGCCTTCGTATTGTTTGCTTACAAACAGACGCTCCACAAGTTCATTAACTGTTTGTAGATCTTTACTACTTTTGAGTGAAAGCTTTTTGCGGAGCTTTTCAAGGAGTTTTTGCTGTTTTGCAGTAGTGCAATAAGGTGCTAAAATTTCTATATTCATAACGATCTAATAATTTTTTAAATAAGTTACTAATTTCTTTTCTACAAATTCGGTCATAGTATCAGCTTGCTTGATGACCTTGGGTTTGGCGTATTCGTGGGCAAAGCAAAATATCTGCTGGGTGTCGGGAGCATAGAGCAGTTTGTCGCCATCACCGTATTTCCAAAACTCTCCAAGCACTAAATAGTCTTTGCCGTTGAACGTATCGGTATATAAGTCGGCAAAGCGGATTTCTACCCCCTCCAACCTAAGCTCCCCTATATGCTGGAAGAACAAAGTAAGCTCCTCAGAGAAAGCAACTCCCAAGTCTTGGCTCTTTTGGTTAATCTCCGCCAAAGGAATGCCTGCGGTAACCACATTATATTCATCAAAATCTTTCAGTACCTGCTTGGTAAGCTTGGGATATACAGCCGAGAGTCGCTCCCAATCTTCAGGGGTAGCTGTTTGTGAGCTTGTCTGCTCTGCGTCTTTCCTTTTCTCCTTGAGTTCTTTGAGATAAGCAGAAACTGCGGCGACAAGCTCCGTATCAGTAGCCTCTGTGAACCATTTTTTTAGCGAGGTCGCATACTTGCCTTTTAGCCCTGCTTTCTTCAGATAATCAGATAATGCTTTCGGATCGGTCTTTTGCAAGTAAAACTCTATCATATTGCGAATGAGAAAGTCCTTGCTAAAGTGCATCGTTTTCCCACTCTTGATATAATTCATCTTGAGAATGCTAAAGTTCAAGAAGTGATCGTCTGCCAACGCCACTGGAGCGATTTCCTCCAAGGTAACGCCTGCATCTTTTAGTGCTTTATGCGTGTAATTTAGCACGGTAAAGCTGGGCATTTCTTCCTCGAATACCATATCTATAATATCGCAAAGCTTATCTAATATCCGCTGATACTTTTCAGAAGCAATAAGTTGCTCCATTTGTTCTTTGTCCTTTTGCTCTATAGACATAATTGTAATGTTTTAATTGTTTTATTCCTCTAATTCCTCCCTATCAACCACTACCCATTTCCCATTCTTTTTAGCCCCTTCCCGCTTGATAATCCCTGCTTTGGTTAGTTTCTTAAGGTAATAACCGATTCCTTCTTCTGTTCTACCAAATATTTCAGATAGCTCTTTTCTATTATAAAAGGGATTATCTATAATTACCTTTAGTATTTCTTCTTCTATTTTATCGGTAGATTTATTGGTAGATCCCTCCTTTTTATCGGTAGATTTATTGGGTGTTTTTTCTATTCTATTGGGTAGTCCCTCTGATTTATTAGGTAGTTTATTGGGTAGTTCTTCCGATTTAATGGGTGTTTTATCGGTAGACTCTCCTAATTCATTATCAGATTCTTCTCCAAAACCTTCTTCAAAGTAGGTTGTAGAAATAGGTTCTACAACCCTAAAAGCGGTAATAA
Source organism: uncultured Capnocytophaga sp. (assembly GCA_915070235.1). Classification (GTDB taxonomy): domain Bacteria; phylum Bacteroidota; class Bacteroidia; order Flavobacteriales; family Flavobacteriaceae; genus Capnocytophaga. Next base: position 2,084 of record CAJZFM010000225.1, read on the forward strand.
GTGAAAAATCAAAAGAAGCCTTTCCATTGCCATTCTCTTCCAATTCTTTCTGTACCCTATATACGCCGCGACTAAAGCGGTTCACATAACCCAATACCTTCATAGCCTCAGCTATAAAAGGATTGCGATAATCACTTACATTGGGGAAATTATTAGCACTCACCTTACCATAAAGCCCCCCTGCATTCTGTATCTCGATACGGTCGTCATACTCATAGAAAGCCACTGGTGCATTACTCTCATAATCACGATGCATTATGGCATTCATCAAGAGCTCACGAGTTGCCCAATAAGGATATTTGGATACTGTCTTTTCCCTCAATACACTGATAGGAATAGGACGCTTTTGTGCTATGCTTGTCTCTACAAAGACGTCTATCCTTGGGAGTACCTTGCAGAGATTTCCTGAGAACTTATGTTCGTTAATGATATCCCCTGCCCTATCCAATCCCTTAAAGCGGACATACTGAATATAAGCTCCATGCAAAAAACGTTCTGGATTATTACCAAATAAGACAATAGCGGCATTAGTAGGACACTGATAGCGCAGGTCATAGAGCCCCAAAGCGGCCATTTGTTCCTCAATAGTACGTTTGTCCTCTTGTAGAATATCCTCAGCAACTGCTTTAAAGAGGTATTCCTTTTTGAATAATGTAATATCTAAATCCTCAAGAGTGGTTCCCAAGCAAGGCATAGCATCAAAGGTGCGAATATTAGAAAGCCGACGCTCTGTCAAAAGCTTTTCTTCTGCCTCTGTGGCAATACTCTTTCTTGGACCTACCCTTACCCAAATACGCCCACGATAACGCACAGGAGGCACTTGAGAAGGAATTACCTCCACGACCAAAACATCTCCCTGAGCAAAAGAAAACTTCTCCACCGTCATCACTGGTTGAGGCAGTATATTACCATCAGTACGGATATTGGAGATTTGCAGTAGCAACTTGTCATCTACTTGTAGCCCTGCTAACTCCCCATTGTCCCTGACCCCTATGAGTAGATATCCTTTCTTTTTACTATCTGCCACATCGTTAGAAAAAGCACATATCGCTTGAGAGAACTTATCCATATTGTCCGTAGCGACTGTTTTTTCTATGTGATAGCTTTCGGTATCTGAAAGTATTTTCTGTAAATGTTCCTTGGTTATCATTGCTTGTTTTTGCTTTTGTTTTACCCTTCCAACTCCTTAGGATCTATCCCCAATACCTTATACCACGCTTGAGCGTTCTCACAGGTAGGGTCTATACCTTTGTCTTTGGTATAAAAAGGCTCCCATTGCCAATCCTCTCCTCCTATGCAGCCAATAGCAGCGTAGTTCATTAGGAATTCCTTAAAGTTACTGCCTATATAGAGTCCATGGTTCTCACTGCCATCGTGGCTGAGATACACAACTTTACCATAGTTCTCTGGCTCTAACTCTATAGCGATATAATCGCCGTTGCCTACTTGGTGAAAGGACATTTTATTATGCCAAACGCGATCATATTCATTATTGTAATCGGGATATACCTCTTTTACCCAACCTTTGCGATCGTCCTCATAGTCCAAAAGCAAATCCAATCCAAAAAGCAACTGTCCGCGAAAGATTTCAACTAATTTATCAGGTAGAGAAATGTCTCCCTCATCCATAATATCATTAATATCCCAATAAAAATCCAAATGAGCGGTGTTTCCCAAAAGTACTTCGCGGAAATGTGAAGGCAATGTATAGCCTAATTTTGCCTCTACGGCTTTGATTTTGTCCTCTGTAGCAGGTTTTTCTATCGTAAGAGGTTCTACCTCGCCACCAAGGTCTTCTATCTTTTCTAAAAATAG
>CAJZFM010000226.1 GCA_915070235.1 uncultured Capnocytophaga sp.
CATTAGTAGCTTAAAAAATCATTTGCTCTTAGTGAAATATTTAAAATTACTATTAATAAAGACTATTCATTAAAAAGAATAGTCTTTATTTTTTTATAACTAATAAATTAATGACCAATGACGTATAATATTTGTCATTGGTCATCTGTTGTTATTTATCATCGTTATAATAATTATAAATAGCTTCTTGAGAAGAGATACCTTGCTGCTGAGAGCGGTAAACATTCTGTTGGTCTTTGTCAATGATACGTGCTTTTACGTGGTCATTCCAAGCCAAGTGGAATGTATCCCAGAGCTGTTGCTTTATATCTTCCTGATAGATAGGGCAAGAGACCTCTACTCTATTGTTGAGGTTGCGAGACATCCAGTCGGCTGAGGAAATATAATAAATTGGCTGACCATCGTTGCCAAAGATATACAAACGAGAATGCTCCAAAAAGCGATCTACTATACTAATTACCTCTATATGCTCGCTAAGCCCCTTGACTTGAGGCAATAAGCCACATACTCCGCGTACAATCATCTGTATCTTGACCCCTGCCTGACTGGCCTCATATAACTTCCCTATCATCTGCTCATTGGTCAGTCCATTCATTTTGAGCTTTAGGAAAGCCTCTTTGCCTGCTTTGGCCAAGGCTATTTCTCTATCAATAAGCGATAGAAAAGTGGTTTTGGTCGTATAAGGAGAGACCAAAAGATGCTCATACTGGAATTGTTGGAAAGGCGTATCAAAGAACTTAAACACCTGATTGACCTCGTCCAATATCCCTTGATGTGCCGTAAATAGCGTATAATCGGTATATATCTTTGCAGACGATTCATTGAAGTTGCCCGTACTGATAAAACCATAACGGTGTATCTCATCTCCCTCTTCCCTCTCTATAACACCTATTTTGCTATGCACTTTAAGGCCTCGTACTCCAAAGATTGTATTGACTCCCTCCCTTTGTAATTGCTCTGCATAGTGGATATTGGCCGTCTCATCAAAGCGTGCTTGCAGCTCAATTTGGACAGTAACTTTCTTGCCATTTTTCACCGCATTGATCAGAGAGTTAATCACCTGTGACTGTTTGGCCAAACGGTAGATTGTAACCTTTATACTCTTAACTTTAGGATCAAGGGCGGCTTCTCTTAAGAAACGTATCAGATAAGAAAAGCTATGATAAGGTGTATATTGCAAGAAATCCCGCTGGGCGATCTGGGCGAACAAACTCTCTTCCATCTTGAGGCCTTTGATAGGGCAAGAATGGAACGGCTTATACATCAGTTCCTTGCGCTCACAGTGAGGAAAATTCATATAATCACGCCTATTGTGATAGCGCCCTCCTGCGATGACACTATCGGTGGATTGTATGCCCATTTTCTCCTTTAGGAAACGTAACATCTCCTCATCAATGAGTTTGTCATAGATAAACCGTACTGGTTCAGCACGCTTACGCCCTTCCACACTGGTGGAGATCTTCTCTATAAAACTCTTATTGAGGTCGGTATCCAAGTCCAATTCTGCATTGCGCGTAATCTTAATCATATAAGCGGAGAGCTCCTCACAAGGAAAAATATAGAAATGAGAGCTAAGGCAGAAACGAATCACATCGTCCAAAAGAATGATATAATCGGCATTGCCCACCTTAGGCAATACGATAAAACGATCCAAGGTCTTGGGGAGTTCTATAAGTGCATACTGGAGCTTGTGTTTTTTTCCACTTTTGGAAGAGAGTAGCATACGCACAGCCAAATAAGCCACATCGTCCTTGAGGTTAGGGAGTGCCTCCACCTCATTGAGGATAATGGTAAAAAGGGCTGGGCTTATGGTATTGATAAAATAATCCCTTACATACTCCACATGCTCTGGAAGAATCTCTGTTTCGTTGATAATATAGATATCCTCCTCCTTGAGTTCCTGCTTAATCTGCTCTAAGATAGCAAGACTCTTTTGCTGGAGGAGTACCACTTGGCTATTGATCTGTTCCAGTAGCGAATGGGCTTGAGCAATCATAGCTTCATCTTTAAGAAGCCTAAAATCACGCCTTGCAATAGCATAGCGCACTCGGAAGAACTCATCTAAGTTGTTAGAGAAAATACCTACAAAACGCATACGCTCTACCAAGGGATTCCTTGGGTCGCTGGCTTCCTGTAGGACACGTTCGTTAAAAGAGAGCCAACTGAGGTCTCTGTTTCGGATAGGGATTTTGGGTAGTGTTTTCATTTTTCATAGTATTACAATTGTTTGTCAAGTAAGGCAATGATAGTGGCTGCCTGTTGGTAATCATTATTGATATCGGTCTGTGTATAAGGAGCATAGCGCGCCATTTCACAGTTGGAGAGCAATTGGATAAAGTCCCTAAGAGGTTCGGCTGCCACTCCCTTATCGGTGAGAAGTTGCTGAATCTTATCCTTGCTCAGTTCGCTTGTTTCAATATAGAGTTTGGCCTTGAGATAGGTATGTAAGCCACGCTCTAAAGCCTCATAGAAAGCCTCCTTATTGGTAAGATTCTTTTTGGCAGCAGAGAGATATTTCTTAGCCAAACGACTGGTTCTACGGCTTCTGTTCTCTTGGGTATCATCGTTTCTCTTTTGGTAGATATACCAACCGACAAGTACCAAAGGAATCAGCAGCAAGGGCAATAACCATAAGAGATAGAAAGCTGTAGAAGCGAAGAACATAGTCTTGTCCACCGGTAGCAACTCGGAAGCCTCCTTAAGGGGTTGGAATTGGCCTTGCTCGTGGGTAGTTGCCCCCTGTTCTTGCTCATGGATAGGCTTGTATTCTTGTCCGTTGAGTACCTCTATGGTAATATTCTCTGAGGTAAGAGTCTCATACTTTTGAGTATCAGGGTTAAAGAAAGTGAAGCTCAGAGGCGGGATAGGAAACTTACCCTTATACTGAGGTACAATGGTATAGCTATGGACAATATCTCCACTGATACCTGTGGTACTATTGGTCAAGTTTTCCTTTTCCTTAGGTGCATACACCTCCAAGGCAGGTGGGAAAGATAGTTTAGGAATATCAAATAGCTTAAAGTTCCCTTTTCCTGAGATCACCACTTCGCCCACTGTCGTTTCTCCAGCATTAAGAGAGCGCGTTGGGAAATTCATAGACAAGGAGAAGTTACCCACCGCCCCAGAGAAGTTGGCAGGCTTGCCCTCTTCGGGTAAGGGGAGTACATTAATCTTCGTTGTGGCCGTCTGTAGGTTACGGGTACGGGTTACATAAGAGCGGTTTCCGAAGAAATCCACTTGGTTGGAGGGCAATTGTAGAACAAAAGTAGAAGAGAGGGGACTAATCACCTGTTCGCCTGCCTGCTGGGGGTACAATAGCACCTGCTTGAGAGTAACACAACGGAAAGGGTGACCGTTATGCATCACCTCAGTTACCTGAATCTTATCTAAGAGCTGCTGGCTCCAGAAGTTGGCATAACGAGGCTCTTGTATATTCTCCAATCCTGCTATACCGAAGCGAGCATCAATATAAAGCTTATAGGTAATAGCAATGGGCTGATTCACATACACTTGTTTTTCAGATACTTCTGCGACTATAAAGAGTTCGTCCTTGGTAGGTTCTATCACCTGAGTAGGTTGTTCATCTTCGCTACCAAAAGGATCAAAGCCAAAGGGAAAGCCCCCGAAAGGATTAGAAGGTGGCGGGTTGGTCTGTGTATTACGTGGATTGGAAACAGGATCAGTTACCTCTATCGCAATGGGCTTGGTCTTATACTCCTTCCCATCAATGATGATAGAAGCTACCCCTATGGTGAGTTTTCCTTTACGCTTAGGCTGGAGCATATAAGTATAAGTCTTTGAAAAACTACGGTTTCCATTGATCCAAGAGTGAGAGATGGATTGGGTAGGCCCTGTAACCTCAAAGTTCTCAAAAGAAGGTGGCACGAAGT
>CAJZFM010000227.1 GCA_915070235.1 uncultured Capnocytophaga sp.
CTTGATTTTATTCCCTCTGGATTTGTAGAAATAACTCCTATAAAAGGACTTACCTTCAAAACCAATGCAGGGGTAAGATTCACTAATGCTGTTAATTCCTCCACTCGTCTGCCTTCTTTCAAAGGTAGTCGTAATGATGGAAATACTTCCAAGGAATATAACAAAGTACTTATCAAAACTCTTACCAATACCTTGGAATACAAATTTGATTTAGCACAGAAGCACAACTTTGCTATTCTCTTGGGGCAAGAAAGTGTCAAGAATGAGAGTAGTAGTTTTTCAGCTTCAGGCTCTGGACTTATCAATGATGACCTAACTCTACTATCCAACACCACTAAGAACAAAACTGTTAATGAGACTATAGGTATCAGTACCATCAATTCTGTTTTTGGCCGTTTGGAATATGATTATTTAGGCAAATACTTTGCCGATTTCTCTTTGCGTCGTGATGGTTCTTCTAAGTTCAGCCCTGACTATAAGTATGCTAACTTTTGGGCTACAGGAATCATGTGGAAACTCAAGAAAGAAAAATTCTTGGAGAATAATCAGAAGATCAACGACCTTAGCCTCAAGTTCAGTGTAGGTACTTCAGGAAACTCCGATATAGGGGACTATACCCACCAGGCTTTAGTAGGAACTGGTCAGTATAATGACAATACTACCTATTCACTAAGCAACTCAGGAAATACAGAACTTACTTGGGAAAAGCAAAGAAAATACACTATAGGACTTATCTCTGCTTTCTTTGATAATCGCCTAAATGTAAATGCTGATTTCTATAGTCGTATTACAGAAAGTATGCTTATGAATGTACCTGTAGCCTATACAACTGGGTTCTCTACCGTAAAACGAAATATAGGTAAGCTCCAAAATAGAGGTTTCAATGTAGCTATTTCCACTGATATCTATAGGGATAAGGAACGAGGTATTCTTGTTACTCCTTATGTGAATTTTGGTTATAACAAAAACAAGGTGTTAGAACTTTTTTCAGGAAAGACCTATTGGAAGAATAGTGACATGACTGCTTATATCGTAGGAGAATCTATCAAATATGTAGCTCCTATCTTCAAGGGTGTAAATCCTGATAATGGAGAACCTCAGTGGTATGCCAATGACCCTGAACATCCTGAAAACACCATCAAGGATGACAATAAAATAGTGGAGAGAAATTATTCCGCTGCTTTAGCCCAAAATACAGGTTATGACCGCTATGCCCCTATCAATGGAGGTTTCGGTTTCTCAGCCTCTTATAAGAGTGTTTCTCTACAGGCAGATTTTGCTTATTCTATAGGTAAATACACCTATAACAATGACCGATATTTTAACGAAAACCCTACTGTGTTCTCAGGCTACACTTATGATAGAAGTGTAAAAAACTATTGGAAACAACCAGGAGATATCACCCAATTCCCTAAAAAAGAAAGACGTTTTACCGAATTGGATGGGCGCTTAATAGAAGATGCTTCTTTTCTACGCCTAAAGAACATTACCTTAGCTTACTCCCTTTCTGACGAAATTCTCAAAGAAGTTGGGTTCTTCAGTAGAGTACGCTTCTATGTTACAGGACGTAATATACTTACCTTCACGAAGTTTACAGGCTTAGATCCTGAAATAGACAATGCTTTCTTGGCTGGGAATAATCCTGGTACAAAACAATATGTATTTGGTGTAGAACTTAAATTTTAATAACATGAAACTAATAAATAGAATTATACTCATAGCACTTGGTGCTGTTACTTTATCCAATTGCGAAAAATTGGACCAGAATCCTTATAATAGCATCACAACCAAAAATGCATTTGAATCGGCCAGTGATGCCCTATATTGGCGTGATGGCTTCTATAGAACACTAAGAGCCAATTTTACCTTTTTGGAGAAACGCACTGATATACAATCCGATTTGCTCAATGCTACGACCAACTTTGAAAACCGAGAAGGTTTCTTCCAATCTTGGTCTATACTCTCTAACAATGGTAGTATAGCCTCTATGTGGTTTGATCGCTACAAAGCATTGGCTGACATCAATCTAAGTATAGAGAAATTTCCTTCTATCCCTACTACATCAGCTTCTGAAAGAACCCAAGTGAATCAATATTTGGGAGAGGCCTATGCTCTTAGAGCTTATATCTATTTGCAATTAGCGCAACGCTATTGTCCTCAATACTCCGATGCCAATAAAAACACCCCTGATTTGGGCTTGCCCTTGGTAACAAGCTATGATATTAAGGCGCTTCCTGCTCGTACTACCTTAGCACAGACCTTTGACCTTATTTATTCAGATATAGAACAGGCCAAAACCCTATTATCCTCTAAGGCAGGAGTACAAGGGGCTACCACCTTTACCATAGATGCTGTAAGAGCCTTGGAAGCACGTGCTGCCCTTACCAAAGGAGATTACACAAAGGCCTATCAGGCTGCTACCGCTGTGATTGCCACTGGCAAATATCCATTGGTGAACACCGCTACAGCTTTGGATGCAATATGGCGTACAGATGCTAAGAATGAATCTGTTGTACAACTCTTTACCTCTGCCAATGAAGAAACACCCACCTATAGCCTTTATACAAGCCTCTCTAGAGCCAACGGCAAGTACACGCCTGACTTTATCCCTTCCCAATGGGTAGTAGACTTGTACGAAGATAATGATATCAGGAAAAATATTTATCTTAAAGAATTGCCTACAGCCTTCAAGACAGGAAACTTTACTACCGCCTTAGTAAATAAGTATCCTATCGGCTCTTATGGTTCGGCCAATAGTTATGTGCATGCAGCAAAGATCTTCCGAGTGGCTGAGCTATACCTCATTGCAGCAGAAGCCGCTTACAAAGCAGGGGAAACTACCAATGCTCAAAACTACTTAAACCTATTGCGCCGTGCACGTATCTCTAGAGCTACTGATATTACTGCTACAGGGGAGGCACTCTTTGAGGAAATTAAAAATGAACGTATCAGAGAGCTTGCTTTTGAAGGATTCCACTTGGATGATCTTAAGCGTTGGGGTGATCCCGTAAGACGCCATGACCCTCAAGGAGGTACCAACTATATCACCATACAACCCGCAGAACAGTTCTACCAGCTGAATAAGCCTGCTACTGATTTCATGTTTGTATGGCCTATCCCTCTTAATGATACAGATATCAATAAGAATATCAAGCAAAATCCTGGATACTAAAATAGTGACTAATGACTAATTGATACTAAAATTAACAATTAGCCCTTTACAATTAACAATTAAAAGTTGTATTTTTGCCGCTTGTAAGCCACAAGTGGCAAAATACAACTTTTATGTTATTAGATGATCTGAAAAAGCGCAGTGGGAACTGTTGCGAACTATGCGGAAGCACTACTTCCCTAAGTATCTACCAAGTGCCACCTTCCAAAGTAGGAGGCGTAGATGATAGTCTTTTGGCTTGTGAAACCTGTATCAGCCAAATCAATAACCCTGAGACTATGGATAGCAATCATTGGCGTTGCCTCAATGATAGTATGTGGAGTGAGCATCTCCCTGTAAAGGTCATGGCTTGGCGTATGCTCAACCGTCTCAAAACAGAAGGCTGGTCATTGGACTTACTCAATATGCTGTACCTTACAGATGAGGAATTGGCTTTTGCTCAAGCGCTTAATGACCACTTGGAGGAAGGTGAGAAAGTCATCCATAAGGATAGCAATGGTGCTGTACTTTCCGCTGGGGACAACGTTGTACTTATCAAAGACTTAAAGGTCAAGGGCAGCAGTATGGTTGCCAAGCAAGGTACCATAGTGCGCAAAATAGCCTTAGACCCTGAAAACGCCCAATATATAGAGGGTAAAGTAGAAGGACAACAGATCGTAATCCTTACCCAATATGTAAAGAAAACTACTTAAAGTCTTTTTGAGTGATAAT
>CAJZFM010000228.1 GCA_915070235.1 uncultured Capnocytophaga sp.
CTGCTGTCTACAAGGTGCATTCTCATCATATATCAGCCGCCTATTTATATCCTTCCCCAACAGATGATACTCCCAAGAAGCCCTAAGTTCTCCTTTGAAATCATTGGGAGACACCCTCATTTGATTCAATACTTTTAAAAGTTCCGCAAGAACATATGCTCTATATGCTGGATCTACTTTTTCACATAGATCTAGATACCATCTTTCTCCTTGTGAGAAACTGGTAAATGCTTCCTTAAAGGAATCATAAGCACCACTATTCGATGCATAATATTTTTCCTTTCCTTGAAAGATTTTCCTGCTTATATAAGAGTAATGACTATTTGTTTGGAGAACAAAATCAGAATCACGTCCTCCTTCCATATTTTTGAATTTTCTAAAAAATTCCACTCTTCTTTCACGATTATCCATTGTCTTATTTTTTTAGTTATTTTCCATGTTAGGTATTAATTGCCATCGTTCTAAACAAAAATCAAGAATTTTATAATGGCGTTTTTGTATTTGCTCCTTACCCCATTTTTCTTGGCTACAAAAATCCTTAATTTCAGCTTGCTGGTTCAGTAAAGGATTTTTATTATAGGAAGCCAGCTTATCCTTAAAGGGCTTATTCCCTATAGAAGCATTATGAGAGCCTGATATAAGCATTAGATTTCCCAAACGATTAAGATAGTTTTTTTCAAATTCTTCATCATAAGGAGTCTCATATCCTGTAGCAAACTCTTCTCCTTCTTCAGGTGTCTGTGGTGAGATATGTTCTATTTGTTCATTTTCTAAGCTCACATTATCTATCCTATATCCTCTGTTTTGTATATGATCCTCATACTCCCATAACAGATAATTAAGGACTTTATTCCCATACATATTACTATCCAAGTAGGTTTTCATCATATCATCGCTCCAATAGCGAGCTTCATTGAGTTTTTTTCTTATATCCTTACCCAAAGCTGCCAAGTCCCCTTCAAAACCAAGCATAATACTATTTAATCTTTCTTGGATATTGGCACGACTATTGATAAGTTTTGCCCTAAAGATTACTTTTTCAAGAATTTGAAAAAGCTCAGAAAGTTTTGATCTATCATCTCCCAAGTATTTATAACCACGAATAACAAATGCCCAAGCATAGGCAGGCATCCCTACATTTCTGAGCTTATTTGCTTCCCTATTTTTGAGGTTTTCAAACTTTTCAATGTTATCAAAGGTTGTCTTTAATTCTGATACATAACTCTTTATCCACTCTATTTTAGTAGTGTTAGAAGTTAGCCTTTTGAACTCTTCTTTAACATCTTCCAAGTTTCTATAACTATACCCTTTCTTGTTATAAGCATTGTTGTGGTAGATAAGTACGCTATCCTCATCCAAACTTTTTATACGATTAATCGTTCTATAGATTTCCTCAAAAATAGAGGCTAAATAATTGATATTCTGTTCTGTATCATTTCTTCCATCATTATAAACATACATCTGATACATTAGATAGGACTTAAGACGTTCCATATTAGTCAAGTCCTTTCCTCTATTATTTTGGAGTTCAAACATTAGTGCAGCTTCCTTCTTATCATTAATAATAATAGTCGTTAGTGCTGTCCTTTCCAATTTATCAAAAAGTGTGAGTAATTGTTCTGAGTTCAACATTTCCAATTTTTCTTGGAAATATTGTTTTGCATCTAAAATTCTCTGTTGAGAAGGAGAGGCTACCTCATAGGTATCCTTATTATTTACAATAATTTCAGTATAGCAAAGCTCATCATATTCCACTGGTCGCAATTTGGGTTTGCCTCCATATTTGATAAAAACCTTTTCCTTTTCCTCCAAGTCTATTCTTTCTTCTTTTCTGCGACTGAGTACATTGATAAGAGAACGGATAAAGATTGAGAGCGTTGTGATTCGTTGTTGCCCATCAATAATTTCAAATCCTCCATTGCTATCTTTGCTTGCCTCTAAAAGAATATTCCCGTAAAAATAATTGTTTTTCCCTTCCAAATGCTCTAATAAGTCATTGAGAAAGGTTGACCATTGGGGTTCTTCCCAAGCATAAGCCCTTTGATATACAGGGATTGTAAATTGTGTTCTTGAGCCATCAAATAAGCTAAAAACGTCTTTCTTATAAAAATCCATATTAAAATATTTTTAGTTTTTCCCTACTCTATTACAGGTTTTTTGGGATACACCTTTATATGATTATTTTTCTGGGGACAAAGATATAGCTATTGCTGGACAAACTGTGACCTTTTCATTTTTATTTTAAAATAAAAAAGCAATTTAAGAGCAAATAAATTAGCTCTTGAATTACTTTTTTACATGAAATATACTATACACAAAAACATAGATTAGGGTTTGCTTGCATCTTATCTCTTTGTCCTGCAGAGATACAAATTTTCAATGAGGCACACAAATATTTTAGATGAAAAAAACATGTTTTTTTTAAGGCCAAAGATATTTAGTTTTAGTTTTAGTTTTTACTTGAACGAATGCAAAAGTAAATATTTTATCTGTAATAGGCAAATTTATTTAAAATAAATTTAAAAACATCTTTTTCCCTTTTTATATTACCATTTATTGCTATTAAATGCGTATCTTTGCTTTTTATCCGAAAATAATATGACAACTCAAAGACTTTTTACCCATTTGTTAGCAATTTTTGTAATCACCGTCTGGGGGGTTACCTTCGTTTCTACCAAGCTGTTATTGGAAGCAGGTTTCAATCCTGCCAGTATCCTTTTCTACCGCTTTGCCTTGGCCTATATAGGTATTTGGCTGGTAGCACATCACCTACCACTCTTTGCCAAAAGCCTCAAGGACGAGTTATGCTTTGTCCTCATGGGTGTATTTGGAGGATCTATGTACTTCTTTACAGAGAACTTAGCCTTGGGATATACCTTGACCAACAATGTCTCCCTCATCGTATGTATGAATCCGCTGCTAATTGCTATCATTGCACATTTTCTCTCTAAGGACGACAAACTAAGTCCGCGACTGCTTTTAGGTTCGCTCTTGGCCTTGGCAGGGGTTACCTTGGTTATTTTCAACGGAAACTTCACCTTTGAGATTACCATAGTGGGCGAACTCTTGGCCTTTGCTGCTGCCTTCAGCTGGGCATTCTATACCCTGCTGATGCGCCGCTTCTCGGACAAATACCCCGCCCTTTTCCTTACTCGCAAGGTGATGCTCTATGGTATGCTCACAGCCTTACCTATTTTCCTATACCGCCCACTGACTACCGATTTTACCCTCTTTACCCAACCTGTAGTATGGGGCAATTTTGTCTTTTTAGGACTGGTAGCCACGCTCTTGTGCTTTTTCCTATGGAATAAGACAATCAAGTTCTTAGGTGCTGTTCGTGCCTCCACCTATATCTATGGCATGCCAATAACCACCCTTATCGCCTCGGTGCTTATCTTAGGAGAGCCTATCTCCCTTATGGCGATTATAGGCACTTTGATGGTGCTTATAGGAGTGTATTTCGCTACGAGGAAATAAATAATTACTTTTGTGCTATAGAAATCTTTCTGTCATGAAAAAACAAAGAGTAGGTATTATCCATTTCCTTACCAAGGAAGAAGGCGGACGAGAACAACCACCAACAACAGTTTTAGAGTATCGCCCTACCACTCATATCGCACAGCTGGCGCAGCCCAATTGGAGTATCGTCATTACCTTTGATGAGCCTATGAGAGAGGGACAATATAGTGCTTTGTGCCAGGTAAGGTTTCTCTTTGACCATGCTCCTCAATATATATTGGACGAACTCAAGGAAATGGAGGTCTATGAGGGAGCGAGAATCGTTGGTAAAATAGTGTTTGAATAGCAATATATTAAAGAAAATACTTTATGAATTATCTAAAACGATTAAAACAAAGTGGAGAAT
>CAJZFM010000229.1 GCA_915070235.1 uncultured Capnocytophaga sp.
GTACATTTACAGGTTATTACAAAAATGATATCTTGCTCTCTCCTCCTGCCACTACCTACGAGTATGATGATCACGGCAATTGGATTCACAAAAAGGATACTACCAATTCCCATTGCGTACGGCACAACACAAGGAGTATTGTCTATTATTAAAATATCTGTCTAAGAATGAGAAGAATCCTTTTTTTATTAGTCTTGTTAGGGTCTCTTACTAAAAGTTATGCGGGGCCTGTACGAATTTTCTATGAAGACTTCAGTTTAAAAATAGAAGGTGAAAAAGTGTATTTAGTAAAAAAATACTATAGCAATCGTAATAAAATTGCGATTACTTCTTATGAAAAATACTTATTGCCTTTTGATAGTAAAGAGGCTCATATTGTTATGACAGATGTGGAGGATAAAAATGAATTAATCATTGCTAACGCCAATGATTACTATTTTGTGGAGTATTTTAGAGATTATACAAATATGAAACAGTGTGTAAGAGCTGTCAAAATGTTTCCTACTAATAGTGTTACTCAAACTTTTAGGAATAATTGCTTTTATGTAAATGGTAAGTGGGTGAGGGTAGCCATGAAAGATGGTGAGCTTATCACTACTCCAATGCCAGATTTTCCCCAGCACCCTACTGTTATTGCTGAATTGGAACATACTACTTTGTTAAAAGATAAAAACTTTGTGTATGAGTATGATAACCGAACATATACCTTAGAAAAGATAGAGGGACTTAATGCTAAAACCGTACAATTTCAAAAAACCAATAGTTATAACAAAAATCTGTTATATGACGATAATACTTTTTATGTAATGGATTACAATGGGACTGATCTTATGGAAATCACTAAAGATCTGAGAGCAAGAGGCTGTAACAGAAAATTTACTGAGGCTACTTTTATCAAGTACCGAAGTGAGGGAGAGCTTTTTGAACAGTATTTGTTGGATTTTAAAGACGGTAATTTGTGGAGTTGTGATAAGGATGGTAACGATAGATTTGTACTGCCTGTTAAGAATGCTACTTATGTAAAAGCCCTTGAAATGGTAAAAACAAGCGAAGGATATTATATTTCATTGCGAGATGATGATCAACCTATTGATATGAGTATTGTGCCAAATCTCAATAAATTACACAAGGTAAAGTATGCTTTTCATTACTTGAATCAGAGCTATGATTTGTATACTGATGGAGAACAACAATATATTTGTATGTATAATATTTCTCAGCATAGAATATTATACCCTCTACAGGTAGAAAAGCGCGTTTGGGAAGCCTTCACCTCTAAACAAAAGTATTATCACTATGAAAAAACATTAGAAGATGACTCAAGCACCACACAAATAGCAGTAGTAGACAACCAATTGGTAATATATAAAATTACATCCCTATTTAGTAAAAACTATTTAGAGGCACACCATACGCTCCCCATTGAGATTGTTAAAGAAATACCCCTTACATCAGAAGTCAAAGACCTAAAAATGTGTTATGCTACAAGAGATAAACTCATTATTGACGATATCATTATAGATAATATAGCTGATTTTGATACGCTTACTTTTGTAGGAGCTATTTACACTTATGATACACGACAGAGAGAATATGGTTACAAAAGTTATTTCAAAGATAAAAACAGTGTGTATTCTTACTATGAAAAGTCTCAAGAGATGATTAAGGAAAACTACAACCCTAAAACCTTTGATGAAGAAGCCATGTGGAAACTCAGAGTTAGGCGACCTGGCAACTAAGTCTAAACCAATAGCAAATTATTATATTAACATATTATCATCATGACAAAAGTATTTGACTTACACAAGGCCATACGTGCCCGTCTGTTGCGCTTCTTAGACGAAGCCACCCCAGAACAATTAGCGCTCATACCAGAGGGCTTTCATAACAATATCCTATGGAATATAGCCCACTGCGTGGTTACCCAGCAGCTGCTGTGCTATAAGCTCGCAGGAGTGCAACCCCATGTCTCAGAAGAGCTGATCAACACTTACAGGAAGGGTACCTACCCCGATGGCCATATCCCAAACCAAGAGGAAATCGCTACCCTTCGTCAGCTACTGACTTCCACTCACGACCAAATCATTGAGGACTATCAAAAAGGGGTGTTTGCAGGGAAAGACTATCCTGTCTATGAAACCTCTTTTGGCTATACGCTCCACAATGTAGAGGAAGCCATTCTCTTTAACAATACCCATGAGGGAATGCACATAGGAACGATTTTGGCTTTGCGCTATTTTGTCTAATCTTTCTTTAGCTCATAGCGGGTAGTCTTCATCTGGTTGCCGTTCTTATAAATGATTTCCTCGGTGATTTCTCCTTTTGGGTTGTAGTATTTCCAAGTACCTTCCTTTTGGTTATTCAGGTACTGCCCTTCTATATAAGGGGTGCCCGAGAGGTGGTATTCTTTGTATGCCCCCTCTCGGCTACCCTCTTTGTAGTTAATTTCCTTTTCCAAGTTTCCCTTTAGAGAAAAGTATTGCCAAAGGCCGTCCTCATAGTCCTTTTTGTAGGCACCCTTGCGAACGAAGCGACCACGCTCATCATAGAAGACATACGCCCCCTCTCGTTTGTTATTCTTAGCAAAAAACTCCTCCTTGAGTTGGCCATTGTCATAATAGGTTTTCTCATGGGTAGGGTAATCATTCTCATAGGTGCTCTCCACTTGTAACTGTCCTAAATCGTTATAACGCTTGTAGGCTCCATGGAGTTTGCCCCCCTTCAGGGTAGCCAATTCTCGGAGCTTGCCATTCTCATAATAGCGCTCACGAACGGAACTACCATCGGCTTTGAACTCTTGTTTCTCTCGTAAGGAACCATCGTCAAGTCGTGTCTCCCACTTGCCCATAGGATCGCCGTTCTTATAGTATTCGGTGGTATATTCTCGGATACCACTACGTCGGTCATAGAATTTTGAATACCATTGTTTTCCGTCCTTTACTCCCATTTTGTAATGTTCTTCCTCTATAAGAGTACCATCATTATATTCTTTCCAAGTCCCATCAGGTTTGCCTGCCTTATAATTACGGTCTTTGACCACCTTGCCGTCGGAGAATTCACGGAACTTACCATCTAACTCATCATTCTTATAGAAATATTCCCGATAGAGCACTCCAGAGCGGCCATACTCTCTGTAAAAACCACTAAAAGCACCGTTGGTTAGTTCTGCCTCCTTTTTTACCTTGCCATTGGGGTGGTACTCCTTACTTACACCTGTAAGTGCCCCATTCTTGTAGCTCTTTTCCCCCATGATTCTTCCCTCACGATCATAGTATTTGGCTATCCCATCGAGTTTGCCATTGGCAAAGGTAGCCTCATAGTATTCCCCATTACCTTGAGCAATCTTGTAGGCACCAGAGAGGGGCGACTTGTCCTCATAGAGGGTAAAGATACTCTCATTGCCGAATTTCTTTTCCTCAATTTCATATTGGCTTACCAATTTCTGTCCATATCCTGCCAAGGTGTATAGGGTTATAAAAGAAAATATGAATCTTTTCATAGGAATTTAAGTTTGTGGGACAAAGATAAGGATAATTTGGCAATTAACCAATCAATTAAGAAGTCAAAATTTCTCCACTTCTCACTTTCCATTTTTCACTTATCCGATTGTCATGTTAGATAAAAATGTTACCTTTGTATTGTCAAAACTAATTAGTCAATTAGTTCATTTGCCAATTGGCTAATTGTCATATTATCAAATTACCATGGCAACACCCGTACAAAAAGTAACCATCAAAGCTAAATTTCCTCTCTATAAAAAAGAGGAATTAGCCGAGCGTGTAGAGCTTATCACCTTAGAAGAAACAGGATTTGAGTTGGTT
>CAJZFM010000230.1 GCA_915070235.1 uncultured Capnocytophaga sp.
CTTGAGAATCATAAACTATCTCATTCCCCCTTTGGAGGGGGTAGGGGGAGGTTTTGAATATCAATAAGTTACAGAGCTTGCGAAACTTAAATTAATGATTAATGACTAAGGCCGTTTTAGAAAATGGGTTGTATAGCCTTCACAATACTATCCATAGAAACAGGTTGAGGCTTTACCTTATCACCAGTGCGTATGCCATTGAGTCCTTGTACAATAATCACATCACCTGCCTTGAGACCTGTCTCCACCACGGCCAAGTTATTAGCACGGCTCTTGAGCGTAACAACTGTTTGCTTGATTGTATCGTTCTCTACCTTGTAGGCAAACACCTTACCTTGCTGTTCGAATACCGCTACTTCAGGAATTACTAAGGACTTATCAAAAGTCTGTGGGATAAGGATCGTACCACTATTTCCGTTGGTAAGCAAGCGATCAGGGTTAGGGAAGGTTGCACGGATTTGGATAGATCCTGTGGTAGTGTCTATCTGGCCTGTAACGGTCTGTATCTTTCCCTTGTGGTTATACAGCTGTCCGTTGGCCAAAACAAGGGATACTTCGGCAAAATTGGCCAACTTCTCCTTGGTAGTAGCCCCTTTAGTTTGTGCAAGGAAAGAAAGGTAATCCTTTTCGTTCATAGAGAAATAGGCATATACATCTTTCACATCGGAAACGGTGGTGAGTACGGTGTTATTGGCCGTTACCAAGGCTCCCTCACGGTAAGAGATAGCCCCTACTACGCCACTTACAGGTGCTTTAACTACTGCAAAGCCGATATTGGCAGCAATCTCATTGTAAGCGGCTTGGGCACGCTGTAGGTTGGCCTGAGCTGTTTCAAGTTGTACCTTGCTGACAATGTTCTTCTCCACCAAGGGGCGAATCTTATTAACCTCTACTTGAGCCACTTCCACCTGAGCCTTAGCTGAGGCGGCTGACTGATTGAGGGTCTGTGTCTCAAGCTGGAACATAGGCTGTCCTTGGGAAACCGCTTGACCTTCATCTACCAATACCTTAGTGATATAGCCAGAGATTTTGGCCTGTACGGGACTATTAACGACTCCTTCTATATTGACAGGGAAAGAAAGGTCAGAGGTCGTACGCTGCTCCCCTACGGTAATCACTGGTAGCTCCTTAGGCCCAGCTGCTCCCATCATAGCACCAGAGGCTTGCTGGTTTCCATTCTTACACCCTACTGCAAAGAGGGCAATACTTGAAAAAATTAAAACTTTATTCATTTTTTTAATTGTTTAATAGTTAATGATTCAAGTTTCGTAAGTTCTGTAATTTATTGATATTCAAAACCTCCCCCTAACCCCCTCCAAGAGGGGGAATTAGTAAGTTGTAAATTCTCAAGTAGTTATAAAAACTTAGTTTTTTAAGATTGACAGACAAATTTTGTTTTTCCAACGACCTTGAGCTCCCCCTTTAGAGGGGATGGGGGAAGGTTTTTTTATAAATGATTGATTTCCAATTTAATAAAAAGATTGTTATCTATAAAAAGCAATTTGCGAAACTTAAATCAATAACTCTTCAAAAACAGAACTATTATAAAGCTTTATAATGAGAATCAATAGTTAAAATACTATTTACTAACTTTGTATGGCACAATAAATTGCGTCTCTATCCTCTATTATAAAAGGTTTATTCTTTCTCTGATAATATATCAAAAGGAAGGGTATAGAAAAAATCATTAAGGGAAACTTCTCCGAAGTCCGCAGTATCAAGCTGTATTTCTTGTTTCTCTCCATTGACCAATGTAATTATCCCTATTCTGTGAAGTAGTATCGCATCGGGCTGGGCATAGAAAGTAACATAACTTTTAACCTGTTTTTGAGTATCCCCATCTGAATAACCTCCTTGCCCTTCTGTGGTGAAATATTTCCCTTTGACCACTATATCATAAGAATTGCCTCCGTAGAGACTACTCTTTAGGTGAAGCCCTTCATTGACAAATACTTTGTACTGATCCTTTTCTTGACTTAGCAGCACAATGATAGGCTGCTGTGGCATTCTGGAATCGGTAGGAGAAAAGACAAAGATATGATCTTCGTATCCATCTCCATTGAGGTCTGCCGCTTTCTCTTGGTCTTTTCTATAATCACCTGCCGACTCTATACGCTTAACAAAGGCAGCGACATTGGTGACATGTACCCAATCCTTATGAGGGCTGATAAGTTCTTCGGCTATATTTGCTATATTCTTGACATACTCTATCCATGATTCAGGGTCGTGGGATATTTCCCCTATCTGACCTTTAGTCCATTTGCCATCCTTAAGGCTATAGGTGATGTACTTGGTTGGATATTTGTAATCATAGCCCGATTCGAGAGTATTATTCTCTTTCAGATATTTTTTATTCACAACCACAAGTAGCACGTTGAAGTTTTGAGCAATCTGTTCAGGTGACATATCCTTGATGGGATTGAAGACCACATCCACCCACTCTTGTTTATCTTCTCTGTACATAGCCGCCTGTACTACTTTCAGGTCAAACTGCTCATTTTTAGGATAGAGAAATAGTGCCACCTCTCCAAAAGGATTCTCATCTACAGGGCAAGCATTTTCAGTATAGTAATAGCCGTCCTCAACAAATTCTGCTCGATCCTCTAAGTCAAAACGCGCACAACTAATCAGCCTATACAACTGTTTTTCTATATCAGCTGTTAGAGGCAAATCACTAATGGTGGGCGTATGCTTGGGACAACCCCACAATAGAAGTGCTAAAAAAACTAAGAGGATTCTATACATATTATAATTTTATTTTATGAAAAAGAGGGAATTGCCTCACATAGAAGAGTAAATTGCCATTTGCCCCTACACCTACTCATATCATTTTTTACAATCCTCTTCCGATTGTCTATAACTCTTCACCCTCATACCCAACTCCAAGTATTCGCTGGCTTTACTTTTCACTCTTCATTTTTCACTTTTCACTTAAAAGTATTCTATCTGTCGTTCGATAATCGTTGTGGGTTTGCCATCTTGGTATTCAAAGCGTCCTATCCAATTGCCTTTTTTATCATATTTGTACTCAAAACTCTTCTTCTGAGCAAAATTTCTATTGAGCAGCGAGAGGATTCGATCACAATCCCCATGGCTATTGTAGCGATATTTGGCTTTATTGAGAATATTCTCCCCCTTATCCACTATATTTTGCTCCTGTTCTAAGAGCCGCCCTCTATGGTCATAGGTAGAGATGAACTTAGCCGAGAAATCCTCCCTGAGGAAATTGCTTTCGGTCTGTCGTCCTGCATCATCATAGACAAAAAAGGCAGAATAGAGCAAAACCCCTTCCCCGTCATAGGTTTCTTCTTTGGTTACATTGCCACTCCCATCACAGTTGAACACTGTAATGCCTACTTTCTCCCTTTGAGGATCCAAATGTAGTTTGTATTTCTTTACCTTCTGCTTGCTATAGGTATATTCGTAGCGCAAGGTCTCTGCATTGCGCTCGTCAAAGAATATTTCCTTGACAATGTTACCCTGTGCATCAAAGGTCTTTTCTATGTTCATCTCGGCCAGAAGCGCCCCCTTTTGAGCTACTGCCCCATTTTCCTTGACATGGTAGCCCCTGATACGAAGTGTTTTTACCCCCTTGTGTAGAAATTCACGCTCCCAATCTGTCCTCTCTTGTGCATAAGAGTAACAGACTAAAGCAAATAGGCTAAGTACATGTAACCAATGGCTTGTATTCATTTCATTTACAAATCGTTTTGTGTATTTAACTTGCGCTGATGTGCGGCTCTTATACGCTTAAGGCGAATCATTACCTCGTCTCTGTGCAAGGCATCTTTGGCTACTTTACCCACGGTAAGTCCTTGTA
>CAJZFM010000231.1 GCA_915070235.1 uncultured Capnocytophaga sp.
AATTAACAATTGACAATTAACAATTAACAATTATAATTCGTATATTTGTGGTTTGAAAAAATAATTTTGATGCAGACTTTAGAACAGAGAATACAAGGGATAGCTGCCTTAGGTGCTATGCTTAGAGACTATTTCCTCTATGGAAAGGAAGCTCCTATATATGCCGAAGTGGAAGCTACTGTTGAAAAAGCGGAGCAGCAGAACGCATGGTTTGACAGGGAGAACTGCCTTTTTGCACTGAAACACTGGGCAGGTCTTTTGAAAGAAGATGCCTTACGGACGTGGCTTTCCCCTTATGCTATAGAGGAGAAAACACCCAAACAAGTAGCTCTTGTCTTAGCTGGGAATATTCCTATGGTAGGCTTTCATGACCTACTCTGCGCATTGCTCTCAGGGAATAAAGCCTTGGTGAAACTCTCCTCTAATGACAAAGTATTGCTCCCCTTTTTAGTTAAGAAACTTGAGGAAATAGCTCCTGAATTTCAGGGAAAGGTACAATTTACTGAAGAGAAACTCCATGATTTCGACGCTGTGATTGCCACAGGAAGTAATAATACCGCCCGCTATTTTGAGTATTACTTTGACCAAAAGCCCCATATCATTCGCCGCAATCGCAATTCGGTAGCGGTGCTTACAGGAGCAGAGACTCCAGAGGAGTTATTCCTATTAGGAGAAGATATCTTTAGGTATTTTGGTTTGGGCTGTAGGAGTATATCCAAGCTATTTGTCCCCGAAGACTATGATTTTGTTGCTTTCTTTGAGGCCATCTATCCCTATCATACTCTTTTAGACCATCAGAAGTACGTGAATAACTACGATTATAACAAGGCGGTATACCTTATGAGTCTGTTCCAACTCTTAGAAAACGGGTTTTTACTTCTAAAGGAAGACGAGAAATATGCCTCCCCTATCGCCACGCTTTTCTATGAACGTTATAAAAATATACCCAGTCTCTTACAACGTTTGGAAACGGATAAAGAACAGATCCAGTGTATAGTAGGGGGAGCAGCTATTCCCCAGTCCATAGGATTCGGACAAAGCCAAGTACCGTCACTTGCTGATTATGCCGATGGCGTAGATACTATGGCTTTCTTAAATAGTATTAATTAATTTGGTTGGCATATTTTTTAGTTCTAATTTTGCCGCCTACCTATATATAGAAAAAGAATATGAAAAAACATAATTTTAGTGCAGGTCCCTCTATTCTCCCTACAGAGGTATTTGAGAAAGCCTCCCAAGCAGTTATAGAGTTGGAAGGCACAGGGCTTTCCATCTTGGAGATGTCCCACCGCAGCAAAGAGTTTGTTGCTATTATGGAGCGCGCCAGAGCTTTGGCGTTGGAACTGGCAGGTCTTACAGGTAAGGGCTACCAAACCTTATTCCTACAAGGCGGTGCAAGTTTGCACTTCTATGCCTCTGCTCTGAACCTATTGGAACGCAAGGGCGCTTATATAGACACTGGTACTTGGGCACACAAGGCAGAGATAGAAGCCCAGTTTGTAGGTGCTACTGAAGTAATAGCCTCTTCCAAAGAAAATGGCTATCGCAATATACCTAAAGAATACGTCCTCCCC
The DNA here is from genome assembly GCA_915070235.1 of uncultured Capnocytophaga sp. Lineage (GTDB taxonomy): Bacteria > Bacteroidota > Bacteroidia > Flavobacteriales > Flavobacteriaceae > Capnocytophaga. Next base: position 1,575 of record CAJZFM010000231.1, read on the forward strand.
AAGGATGCCGATTACCTACATATCACCACTAACAACACCATCTATGGTACGGAGTACTTTGAGTACCCAAAGGTATCAGTTCCCTTGGTAGCTGATATGAGTTCGGATATTTTTTCTAAGGAAATGCCTTTTGAGGATTTTGGTCTTATCTATGCAGGGGCTCAGAAGAACATAGGCGCCGTAGGTACTACCTTGATTATCGTACGTGAGGATATATTAGGCAAGGTAAGCCATAAGATACCTACTCACCTGAACTATCAGGTACATATCAAGAACGAGAGTATGACTAATACCCCTCCTACCTTTGCCGTATACACCTGTCTGCTTACCATGGAATGGCTTAAAAAGCAAGGAGGTGTTGCAGCCATAGAAGTTAAGAATAAGGAAAAGGCACGTCTGCTCTATGAAGAAGTTGATCGTAATCCCCTATTCAAAGGCTATGCCGATGTAAAAGACCGTTCGCGTATGAATGTTGTCTTTAATTTGGTAGATGAATCCCTTAGCGAGCGCTTCAATGCCCTATGGACAGAAGCTGGTATTAGCGGCATCAAAGGTCATAGAAGTGTAGGAGGGTATCGTGCCTCTATCTATAATGCACTCCCTATAGAAAGTGTACAATTGCTTATAGAGGTGATGCAACATTTTGAAAAAACAGTGTAAATACCTATTTATGAAGATATTAGCCAACGATGGCCTTAGCGAAAAAGCTATAAAAACCCTTGAAGGAGCAGGTTTTGAAGTACTCACCACCAAGGTTGCTCAAAACCAATTAGCCAACTTTATCAATGAGGAACATGTAGAGATCCTTTTAGTACGCTCAGCCACCCAAGCCAAGAGAGACCTTATAGATGCTTGTCCAGCCCTAAAGCTCATTGGTCGTGGAGGGGTAGGCATGGACAATATAGATGTCACCTATGCGCGAGAAAAGGGCATTAAGGTTATCAATACCCCCAATGCCTCCTCCCATTCGGTAGCAGAGCTTACTTTTGCTCATCTCTTTTCAGGAGTTCGTTTTCTCTACGATGCCAACCGCAACATGCCATTGGAAGGAGACACCCGCTTCAATGAACTTAAAAAAGACTATGCCAAAGGGTATGAACTCAAAGGAAAGACCTTAGGTATCATAGGATTAGGACGTATCGGGAAGGCAGTAGCTACCATCGCCTTAGGGCTTGGTATGAAGGTCATCGCTTATGATCCTGAGCAACAAGAAGCCACCATTACACTTTCCTTCTTTGACGGACGTAGTCTTGACTTTGTGATAAAGACTATTAGTAAGGAAGAAGTACTTAAGCAAGCCGATTTCATCACCTTACACATTCCTGCTCAAAAGGAAGCCGTCATAGGAGAAAAGGAGTTTCAACAGATGAAAGATGGTGTAGGCATCATCAATGTAGCGCGTGGAGGGGTGATTGATGAAGAAGCCCTGCTACATGCTTTGGAGCATGAGAAGGTCGCCTTTGCAGGCTTAGATGTATTCGAGGGCGAACCTACTCCCTCTATTCGAATACTTATGCACCCACAAGTATCGCTCTCTCCCCATATAGGAGCAGCCACTCTTGAAGCACAAGAACGTGTAGGAGACGAACTGGCAGAACAGATTATAGAAGTGATGAGTGAAAAGTAATGAGTGAAAAAATATAGGGGTGAATACAAATTTACCCCTACTTTTTGTTTTAGCGTTTGCGTTTTTTCCTTCTACCAATAGGTGTTTGATCCAATATCTTTTGTATCTTCTGTTTATTTCTACGAACAGCAAAGCTACGATTGTAGTAAAAAACAAGGAGTGTTGTACCTATAATGAATAATATCAATATTACAAAAAGAGCAATAGTAGGTATATAAAGATTGGCTATATAGAAAAGTATAAAAGTCAATAAATTAAACAAGGCCAAGAGCAAACTGGCCTGTATATGAGAAAGTCTCATATAATCAATCATAATATGGTGGATATGATTCCGATCAGCAAAGAAAGGACTTCGGTGCTTGAGAACACGTATGAGAAACACACGCATGGTATCCACAAAAGGAATAAAGAGGATGATAAATATAAGTACAAACTTATTGTAATACTTGATATTGGCTGCTTCAAGCCTATCTACAGGAAGATTTAAGAAACGAAGCGTACATACCCCTATGATGAAACCTATCAGCAAAGAGCCCGTATCACCCATGAATATTCCCTTTTTCCTTGAAATATTATATCTGAGAAAAGCTAATAAACAACCTATAACACTTAGAGAAAG
>CAJZFM010000232.1 GCA_915070235.1 uncultured Capnocytophaga sp.
CAAAGAAATCCATATATTTCTCCAAAGGAGTTCCCTCAAAGGATACTTCAAATTCTTTTTTCGGTAAAAGAAACATCTATAATTATTTTTTGGCAAATATACGAGATTTTTCTTACATTTGCCCAAAAACCACCTTATGAATCTCTGGCATATACAACTACACCCCACAGGGGCTACTGCCTGGACAACCGAAGACACTCAGCATATCGTCGCCACAGGCTATATAGGTTGCTCTGGCAAGGTCATACAAACCTTTGGCAAACTCCTTGTAGGTGATTTGGTATTGGTACGCTACGGAGGGCAAGTCGTAGCCTTGGCAGCAGTGGAGGATACGCCTCGCTTGTTACGGGATTATGAAAAACACCCCTTGCACTGGTTTACCCATGGCTGTCGGGTAAAGCCCCTTGCCTACTATGACAACCTAAAAATAGGCGGTCGTGGCTGGTATCTGCCCACTACACTCCAACAGATAAAACCTAAGAATGAAGTAGCTTATACCTTTGTAAACAGCTTATGGGAAAAGACAGACACTCGCCTACTCTTTTCTGTAGATTTCAACGAACTAATGACGCATGATTTAGTGCTATTTTCTCAAAAAGACGAGCGAGAGAATGTATGTGGAGAGCCTATACCCTTATACGAAGGATTGAAAGTAGATATCTATACGGACGACGGAGACGACAAGGGTAACCGTGATGACCTCATTGCCAGTGGCTATGTAACAGCAAACAAAACAGGGTACTATCCTTATGTGAAATGGTGTTGCCGAATAGATGAAAAAGGCATTCGCAGTGAGTCTGAGGGAAAGTAATTTTTCCTTCTATTGTCGCCAAAACTTCTTAACATAGGAAAAATATAAATCCCAAAACCTCTCTTAATTCAGATAAAAATAGTATTTTTGCCCCTTGTAAATGATATGTATTTATGTCTGAAAAACATCACTACAAAGGGCTTACTGATGCCCAAGTTGTTGAAAGTCGCCAAAAGTATGGCGAAAACACCTTCACTGCTGTGGAGGGTGAACCCCTCTGGAAACAGTTCTTAGAGAAATTTACCGACCCTATTATCATCATTTTATTAGTGGCTTTGGTCTTTTCTTTTGGGGTTTCTTTCTACGAATATACGGTACATGATACTGGTATCCACGCTTTCTTGGAACCTGTGGGTATCCTCTTTGCAATCCTCTTGGCCACTGGTGTCGCTTTCTACTTTGAGCAAAAAGCTAACAAACAATTTGAAATCCTCAATCAGGTCAATGATGATATTTACTACAAGGTCATTCGCAATGAGCGTATTACCCAAGTGCTAAAGAAGGATATTGTCGTAGGGGATATTGTGATTATTGAGACAGGTGAGGAAGTACCTGCCGACGGGGAGCTGCTTGAGGCGGTATCCCTACACCTGAACGAATCTACCCTTACAGGGGAACCCCTCGTACATAAGAGTACCCACCCTGAGGACTTCGAGGCGGAAGCTACCTACCCTACTAACTATGTATGCCGAGGCACTTCGGTGGCCGACGGACATGGTATCTTTGAGATAAAGAAAGTGGGTGATGCTACCGAATACGGCAAAGTGTTTGAAGGAGTACAGATAGATGACTCTATAAAGACCCCTCTCAATGAGCAGTTAGACAATCTGGCTGACCTGATTACCAAAGTAAGCTATGGGATTGCTGCCCTTGTGATTGTCGGGCGATTGATTGTTTATTTTGCCGATCCGGCCCAAAACTTAGACAATCTTGACTGGGTATCCTTCGGTGGTTATCTGCTTAATACCGTAATGATTGCCATTACAGTGGTAGTGGTAGCCGTTCCCGAAGGGCTGCCTATGAGTGTCACCCTAAGCTTGGCCTATAGTATGCGTAGTATGATGGCTACCAACAACCTCGTACGCAAGATGCATGCTTGTGAGACCATGGGGGCTACCACGGTCATTTGTACCGACAAAACGGGTACGCTTACCCAAAACCAAATGACCATCTACGAGACGTACTTTAACCAGTTGGCAGATAGTTCCTTAGCCGACCGACTCATTGCAGAGTCTATGGCGGTCAACTCCACTGCTTACCTTGACTTCTCCGATAAGGACAAACCCAGTGTGTTGGGCAATCCTACCGAAGGGGCGCTCCTGCTCTGGCTCTATAGCAAGGGTACCAATTACCTGCCTATTCGCGAGGAAAGTGAAGTATTACAACAACTTACCTTCTCCACCGAACGCAAATATATGGCGACCCTCATCTATTCGCCTAATTTGAAAAAGAATATCCTATACGTAAAAGGAGCGCCTGAGATTGTGATGACTTTCTGCCAGTCTGGTGGAAAACTAAACTCCACTATCTCCCAAGCTGATTTTGAGGCGAAGCTACTCCAATACCAAAACCAAGCTATGCGTACTATTGGTTTTGCTTACAAGGAAATAGACGATCCTAAAGCTATTATCTCTGAAAATGGTAAATTGGTAGTCAAAGACCTACATTTCATCGGTATTACTGCTATTTCCGACCCTGTCCGCCCCGATGTACCTGCGGCTATTGAGGAATGTATGCAGGCTGGTATTCAGGTAAAGATTGTAACAGGTGACACCCCTGGCACCGCCAAGGAGATTGCCCGACAGATACGTCTGTGGGACGAGAGCTGTACCGACCGTAACCATATCACTGGGGCTGAGTTTGCCGCTATGAGCGACGCTGACCTATTGGAACGTGTAGGTGACCTTAGGGTAATTTCTCGTGCACGTCCGCTGGATAAGGCTCGTTTGGTGAATCTGCTCCAGCAGAAGGGCGAAGTAGTAGCTGTAACAGGCGATGGTACCAACGATGCCCCAGCGCTCAAGGCTGCTCAGGTAGGTCTTTCTATGGGTGATGGTACCTCCGTAGCCAAAGAAGCCAGCGATATTACCATCTTGGACAACTCCTTCAGTAGTATCGGAAAGGCGGTCATGTGGGGGCGTTCGCTCTACCTGAACATTCAGCGCTTTATCCTCTTCCAGATGACGATCAACGTAGCCGCTTGTATCATCGTGCTTATTGGGGCTTTCTTAGGGGTAGAATCACCCTTGACCGTCACCCAAATGCTATGGGTGAATCTTATCATGGATACTTTTGCTGCCTTGGCCTTGGCCTCCCTGCCACCGAGCCATAGCGTAATGCATGACAAGCCACGTCCTCGCAAGGCAAATATAATTAGCCGCCCTATGGCCAAAGGAATTTTTGGAGTAGGAGGGTTCTTTGTACTCTTGCTCTTTGGATTTATCCAATACTTTAAGAATGAAGATATTACCACCCTTGCACAATTCTCTTTAGGGGATTACTTCAGTCATTTCTTTCATTTTGGAGCCCCCAAGGGAAGACTATCCCCTTATGAACTTTCGTTGTTCTTTTCCATTTTTGTACTGTTGCAGTTCTGGAATATGTTCAATGCCAAGGCCTACCGTACTGGAAAGAGTGCTTTCCATAGCATAGGCAAGTGCCAAGGCTTCTTGATGATAGCCGTAGCCATTATCTTAGGCCAGATTTTCATAACCTCTTTTGGGGGAGAGATGTTCAGTGTTACTCCTCTCAAATTAGTAGATTGGGCAATCATCATTGCAGCAACTAGTGTGGTACTATGGATAGGAGAAATCCGCAGAGCCGTAGGCAAGAGGCAGTAGTCAGTGGTCAGTAGTCTGTAGTCAGTCTAACCACTAATAACTAACCGCTAACAACTAATAACTAAAAATTAACCATTGATCATTAATCATTAATCATTATTTTTCGTATCTTTGCAACCTCATAATTGAGGGGTCTCATAGTTCAACGGATAGAATAGAAGTTT
>CAJZFM010000233.1 GCA_915070235.1 uncultured Capnocytophaga sp.
ATAAGGTATTAAGCCCTTGTTATTACTCTTTTACCCTCCCAAAAGAGCAAAATAGTTTTTGGAGTGAGTTGCCCCCACTTATAGATCCTTCACCCTTTAAGACTTATTACAACCTGACCTCTATTACGATACCTCACACAACAATCAGCATCTTAGCTCAGTCCTTTCGGGGAACTGTTGTAAAAGAGAACTTACCTCCTCCTATGGATTGGACTCTTATCGGAGATTGGGCATCCTTGAACTGCTCCTTATGGCTGAGTATACGCTTTAATATTTGGTGACAAATAACTTAAGATACAATAAACCCACATCTTTATGATAGATTACACTAAATTAGAGATTCCTTTCATATTAGAAAATAGTCTCAACCCATTGTATTTTATAAGATTATATTTTTCAGTTAAACGTATTTTTAGACTCAGATACAAACATAGAATTAAGGAATTAATTGATTGGTGCTATTTCCTCTTTCCTATTATCTTTTCTCTAAACTCCCTGATCAAATCCTTAAACTCCTCAGGCAGATAGGTAAGTGCTTTCTGTTCAATTTCTTTAGGGATGCCATAATAGGCCTCGGCAATACCCCCTGTAATAGCAGCAAGGGTATCACTATCGCCCCCTATGGAGACAGCCAAGCGGAGAACACTCTCAAAGTCGTGACTTTCTAAAAAGCAGATAAAGGCTTGAGGAACCGTGCCTTGGCAGGTTTCGTTGAAGTGATAGCTCTCCCGTAGGGCAGCACAATTAGCAGAGAGGTCATAGCCATAGGTTTCGGCAGCAATTTGCTTGATTTCGTCCTTTCCACTACCGCTGAGTGCCAAGGCAATGGCATGGGCAACACACTGGGCGCCCTTGATCCCTTCAGGGTGGTTATGGGTACATGCGGCACTCTTCTGAGCGGCCTCAAGCAGCTCGTCCAAGCTACCAAGCCAACCACAAGGAGCTACCCGCATGGCCGAACCGTTGCCAAAGCTGTTATACGGCTGTGGGTCTGCGCTATGCACCCATTGGGCAAAGCGTGCCCCATAGGCTCCCATAGGGGTGGGGTATTTCCTACACCAATAGAGCAGACGATCCTTAAAAGATTCTTTTAGAAGAAGAGCATCGGCTATGGCGATGGTACATATCGTATCATCGGTAAAATCGTTATAAGGAGTAAATAACTCAAAATCAGTAGTGTGAATGTTGGCAAACTCATAGCGGGAGCCTACAATATCACCTATAATAGAACCTAACATAGTGAATAATGATTAATGAATAATGAACAGTGAATAATGATTAATGACCAATAACTAATCCTCTTTGGTATTAGTTATTGGTCATCAAGCCTGAAGTGGAGAATACGGGATTCGAACCCGTGACCTTTTGCATGCCATGCAAACGCGCTAGCCAGCTGCGCCAATCCCCCATTATTTTCGGTGGCAAAAGTACAACTTTTTTCTGAAACCTCCTAATGTTTTTTTGAATATTTTTTTGTTTTCTACTCCCACAGATTTTACGGATTACATAGATTTTCTTTGAGGTACCACGCTTCACCTACCCAGCGGCGGTACTTACAGACTTATGAGAGATTTCGTTATGTCTCATTTGATTAATATAGAGGTTGCTGCCTATTACTCCTGAACCTAATTATATGTATAATCTTTTCTCCCTCCACCTCCTCTATCTCATAGTATAAGGAAAACTTGCCTTTTAAAATTATCTTTTGATAGGCTCTCAATTCTGTTATATATCTCCCTGAAAAATCAGGATTGTTCTTAATATCATTAATAGCCTTGACAACCTCTGCATGTATTTTATCAGAATATGTTGTCAACATATTGTGAATAGTCCAATAACTTTAAGGTTTGTTCTAATTCATAGGTGGCCGTATCAGCCCAAAATACTCTCATATTTTTGCTTTACTTCTTTTAAAACCTGTTCATTATCCTTGTATCTCCCATTTTTGAAATCTTCTCTGGACTTTGCTATGCTTATTCTATCTTCCTCTTGAACTACATAGGGATCATATAGTGGTTCTACCTCTATACCTATATCCGACAAGGCTTTAATAGCCAATTGATATTGGTGAAAGTCTAATTTTTCTTTTAGTAAAATAGTATCTGTTTCCATAATCATTCTATTTTGAGGCAAAAATACGAATTAATAATCAGTTACCAAAGAGAAAATTTTTCACTATTCATTAATCACTATCCTGTCATTATTTTTCGTACATTTGTCCCTGAAAAAGCAGCCATTATGTTACTGATTTACACGGAAAAGAAAAGCCCTCGTTTTATGTATATCTGTGAGCATATCTTCGTCAAGATGCTGGGGCTTACCATTGACATTACTACCGATTTGGAGACTTTCGTCCGCTCCGACGAAAGCAAGCTCTCCTATGCTAAATCCCCTATCGGTAATGAGCTGTTTATCAAGAATTTCGGTCTGCTTTACGAAAAGGGGGTACAACCTATTGAACTCTTTGTGGAACAGTGGGAGGGGGTGCCCTATTTCTTTGCTACCAAGAAGGGACACCTGCCCTTTGATATCCTCTCGGCGGCTTTCTATCTGCTAAGTCGTTATGAGGAATACCTCCACCGAGAGGCCTATCCCTCCACTCCCTTTAGGGCTACTGATAGTGTAGGGTTCCAACATCATTTCTTAGAGCTTCCCATTGTAGATATTTGGGTATCACGCCTTAAGAAGGCCTTGCAGGAGAAATACCCCACACTGGAGTTTGCCCCGCGCGAGGGTGCCACTGTTTCCGTGATAGAAGTCCCGAAGGCTTTCAAATACAAGCATAAGGGCTTTATGCGTACGCTGCTCAGGGGGCTTACTTACCTCTTTACCTTGCAGTGGTCACAGCTCTCGCAGCTTTGCCGTGTGGTGATAGGAATGGAGAAAGATCCTTATGATTTCTACCAAACGCTAATTGACTATTTCCAGACACATAAGCTCTACCCTACATTCTTCTTCCCTGTGGGGGATTATAACTATTACGATCAAGGGCTTTCGTATAACAATGTGAAATACAAATACCTAATAAAGCATGTAGCGGATTACGCCATTGTCTCCATCTTAGGCTCCTACGATGCTATCTCCCAACAGGAGACCATGATGAAAGAGCGAGAGCGCATGATCAATATCATCAACCGACCTGTTAGGCGCTTTCGTGCCAATAACAACCTATTGCCTTTGCCAGAGCTTTACCGCAACTTAGCCGACTCAGAGTTCAAGGAGGATTACACCATGTGCTACCCTACTCATATGGGCTTCCGCTCAGGCACTTGCACGCCCTATACTTTCTATGACCTGCGTTTGGAAGTACAGATTCCTATTATTGTACATACCTGTGCCCTACATTGGCAGCAGATAGACAAGCTCTGTACCAAGGAAACCCTCTATGAGATAGAGACGATGAAGCGACACACCCAAGAGGTACATGGTGATTTTGTTTCGGTATTCTCCCCCGAATACCTCTGTAAGGCACCTAATCGTATTTCTATCTATAAGAAAGTGAATGATTAGTGAAGAGTGAAAAATAAAAAGTGAAAAGTAAAGCCAGCGAATACTTGGAGCTAAGTATTTGTGTGAAAAGAGATTAGTTTATTGTAACTCAAAAACACAAAACTTTTCTTGACTTTCGCTTTTTAAAGTCGTAAATTTGCAGTCTGAACTATGATAGAACTTAAAACCAAAAACCTATGAAGACAGTTACTATAGAATTTAACAAAGCTACCGATTTTCATATCTTTGAACCTTTGTTCAGGCAATTCAAGGTCAAAGTGCTCAATACTAAGGAAAAAGAAG
>CAJZFM010000234.1 GCA_915070235.1 uncultured Capnocytophaga sp.
CTCAAAAAAAGTTATGTTAGCAAATCATATTTTCTTGGGGGTGATAGGAGCACCACAAGTGATCATCATTATAGCCGTGGCCTTGTTATTTTTCGGGGGTAAGAAGATTCCCGAACTGATGCGCGGGTTAGGCGGTGGTATCCGTGAGTTCAAGGACGCTATGAAAGATGGTGAGGGTGAGAAAAAGGAAGAACTTGATAAAAGAGAAATCCTTGACAGAAGCGAGCAGCTTAAAAAGTTAGAAGAAAAAAATTAGTAAACTTTTGGAACTTACACACTAACGGAGAGAACTTTCATTCGGTCTTATAACAAGATCGGAGGGAAGTTTTTGTGGTTAGTGATTATTAGTTAGTTGTTAGTGATTAGTTGTTAGCAACTCAAAACTCAAAATTCAAAACTATTATGACTTTATTAAAATCTCAAGTAATAGAAGCTCTTCGCAAGATCACCTCTCCTGGGGAGGGGGGCAACCTGATAGATGCGGGGGTGGTGAAGAATATCGTGATTTTTGGTGATGAGGTGGTGGTAGATGCTACGATCTCCAACCCTTCCCTACAGGCGAAAAAGAAAGTAGAGGTAGAGATCATGAAGGCGATCCATGCCGAGGTATATGAAAAGGCGAAGGTGAAAGTCAATATCACTGTAGAGGCAGCACCAGCAGCGAATAAGAATGAGATCAAAGGCAAGCCCATAGAGGGAATCAAGAATATCATTGCTGTGGCCTCTGGTAAAGGAGGCGTGGGCAAATCTACCATTACGGCCAACTTGGCTATTGCCTTGCGTAAGATGGGCTTTCGGGTAGGCCTTTTGGATGCGGATATCTATGGGCCGTCTATCCCGATGATGTTTGACGTACAAGAGGAGCGCCCAGCCTCGGTAGAGGTAGGAGGTCGCTCTAAGATGAAGCCTGTAGAGAACTATGGGGTGAAGATCCTTTCTATTGGCTTTTTTACTCACCCTGACCAAGCGGTTATCTGGCGTGGTCCTATGGCCAGCAAGGCGCTGAACCAAATGATTTTTGATGCTGACTGGGGCGAACTGGATTTCTTGCTTATAGACCTACCCCCAGGCACAGGCGATATCCACTTGAGCATCATGCAGGCCTTGCCTATTACCGGTGCGGTGGTGGTGAGTACCCCTCAGAACGTAGCCTTGGCCGATGCGCGCAAAGGAATTGCAATGTTCCGCCAAGAAACGATCAATGTACCCGTGTTGGGACTGGTGGAGAACATGGCCTATTTCACCCCTGCGGAGCTGCCTGAGAACAAGTATTATATCTTTGGCAAGGAAGGTGTGAAGTCCTTAGCCGAACGTACCAATACACCACTGTTGGGAGAAATCCCCTTGGTACAGAGCCTACGCGAATCAGGCGATGTAGGACGACCTGCTGCCCTGCAAGACGGCACGCCACTGGCCAAGGCCTTTGAAGACTTTGCCCGTAACACCGTAGCGGAAGTGGTAACCCGCAACCAATACCTTGCTCCTACCGAGGCTATCCAGATTACCACCATGGCAGGTTGTAGTCCTAAGAAAAAGTAATGTACTAAAATTATCAAACATACATGCACGAAGTAACCGTCTATTGGGAAGGAGACATGCAGTTCACCTCCACCAACCCCAGTGGCAATTCATTCTTTATTGACACCACTCCTGAGAACGGAGGAGAAAACAATGGTATGCACCCCAAAGCCTTAATGCTTTCTGCCTTGGCAGGTTGTACAGGATTGGATGTGCTGGCCTTGCTTAAGAAAAAGCAAATCGTATTGGACAACTTTACCCTTGATGTACAAGGGAAATTGGCCAAAAACCACCCTCGCATCTATGAGGAAGTAACAGTAAACTACTACTTTGAGGGAGAAGACTTGGATGTAGAACAAATCACTCAGGTAGTGAGCCTTTCGGTAGAGAAGTATTGCGGGGTGATTGCCATGTTCCGCCAATTTGCCACCGTACATATCAAGTTGTTCTTTAATTCCGAGGAGCACCCTTATCATGCCGAATAAGCTAGTATGGGAGTACTTGCCTGAACTTTCAGAGGAAGCGGTGAAGGGACTTGCCCACACGCTTTTTAAGGAAGAACTCCCATGGCATGACACTATAGCGCGCCTGCTTTTGCAGAGGGGGATTAGCTCCTTTGATCAGGCGAAGGCTTTCTTCAATCCCTCCTTGGCCGACCTGCATGATCCTTACCAGATGAAGGATATGGATCGGGCTGTGGAGCGTATCCTTTCAGCCATAGACCAAGAGCAGCCGATACTTATCTACGGAGATTACGATGTAGATGGTACCTGCTCGGTGGCCGTGCTGTATCTGTTTCTCTCGGCTATCTACCCCCATGTATTTACCTATGTACCAGATAGGTATAGGGAAGGCTATGGGGTTTCTACTCAAGGGATAGACTTTGCTGATGACAATGAAATACCCCTTATCATCACCTTGGACTGTGGGATCAAGTCTCACGAGCGGGTTGTCTATGCCCGTGGGCGTGGGATAGATATGATTATCACTGACCACCACACCCCATCGGACACACTCCCCGAGGCGGTGGCAGTGCTCAACCCCAAGCGATCCGACTGCTCCTATCCCTACAAGGAACTCTGCGGTTGTGGTATAGGCTTTAAGCTTGTCCAAGCCCTCTGTACTGCTTTAGACCTTCCTTCGCAGACTGCTTATAGGTATTTGGACTTGGTGGCCTTGGCTACTTGTGCCGATATAGTCCCCCTTACAGGAGAGAACCGCATACTGGTACATGCAGGTTTGCAACTAATCAACCAGCAACCCTCAGAGGTCATGCAGCAGCTGCTGGCCTCGGCCAAGCGACCGGTGGAGGTGAGAGACTTAGTTTTTGTAGCAGCGCCACGAGTCAATGCCGCAGGGCGTATGCAACATGCCGAAAAGGCGGTACGCTTGCTCACAGGTCAGGACTTAGATGAGGCCGCTACTCTGGAATACCTCAATATTCAACGCAAGACTACCGATGAGCAGATTACCGATGAAGCCCTACGTATGATTGTTCTTGACAGAGAGGAAACGGCTCCCGCGACGGTAGTCTTTTCCCCCCATTGGCACAAAGGTGTCATAGGAATTGTAGCCTCGCGACTGGTAGAGACCTATTACCGCCCTACCATCGTCTTTACCCAAAGCGGAGAGGTCTTGGCCGCTTCTGCGCGTTCGGTTAAGGGCTTTAATCTGTACGAGGCGCTTTGTGAGTGTCAGGACGAACTTATACAGTTTGGCGGACACACAGCAGCAGCAGGTATGACATTGCGCCCAGAGAACTACGAGCGTTTCAAGCAAAAATTCCAAGAGGTGGTGGAGCGCACCCTTCCGCCAGAACTTCGTACCCCTAAGCTGCTACTCAGTGGGGAGTTGCCCCTATCCGATATCACCTATACTTTCTATCGTTGTCTGCAACGCTTTGCCCCCTTTGGGCCTAAGAATATGACGCCTGTCTTCTATGCGCATAATGTATTGGCCAAGGAAGTACGTAGGGTGGGCAAAGACTTTTCTCACTTGCGTATGATCCTCAATGACCCTAAGAGTAATCATGATTTTGTAGCTGTAGGTTTTGGCTTGGGCTACCAAGAATCGCTTGTAGAAAGCGGCGAACCCCTAACTGTCGCCTACCAACTGACCGAAAACTCTTGGCAGGGGAGGACAAGCTTGGAGCTAATTGTAAAAGCAGTGAAAACAATGACCAGTGACCAGTGACGAATGATGCGAATCAATAGTTAAAACACTATTAACTAACTATCTAAGACGCAATAAATTGCGTCTCTAC
>CAJZFM010000235.1 GCA_915070235.1 uncultured Capnocytophaga sp.
AGAAGTAAGAATTTATACAATAAAAAATGGTGTTAAGTATTTAACAGTGGTCAGAGGACAGAAGTCAGAGGACAGAAGTCAGAAGTCAGAGGACAGAGGACAGAGGACAGAGGACAGAGGACAGAAGTCAGAGGACAGAGGACAGAAGTCAGAAGTCAGAGGACAGTAGCTGACGACTGACGACTGAACTCTGAAAAAAATCTTGACTTTTGATTGATAATTTCGTAAATTTGCACGCTGAAGTAAGTGAAAGAGAACTTAAAACTAAAAACTGATATTATTTTGTATCTCATTATCAAATCCATACACATCATCTTTGTGGTGAGTTATTTTGCAGGGCTATTCTATATAGTACGCCTGTTGATTTATCATACTGAGGCCTTACAAGGCAAAGAGGGACAAGAGCGCGATATACTGCACAAGCAATACTCATTTATGGAAGAGCGCTTGTGGAATATCATCACCGTGCCTGCCTTGGTTATTGTACTGCTTTCGGGTATCTACCTATTATGGGCGTTTCAGTGGGTGTTCTTAACCCAAGGGTGGATGCATATCAAGCTCCTTGGCATCGTCCTGCTCTTGGCGTATCATTACTGGAGCTGGCGTACCCTCAGGGAGTTACAGCGCGGAGAGACCCGCTACAGCTCGGTCAAGCTACGTATGGCCAATGAGGTGGCGACCCTTTTGCTCTTTGCTATCGTCTTTGCCGTGGTGCTCAAGGACTTATTCCTACAATATTGGTGGGCTACCCTCTTGAGCTTCGTGGCTATGGGGGCGCTGATTATGGCCGTAGTAAAAATTGTCAACAAAAAATAGGGGTTAGTGATCAGTAGTCAGTGATTAGTTGTTAGTCACTTGTCACTTGTCATTAGTCATTAATCATCTCCTAAATATGAAAAAATATACAGTACTTGGTGGTGGTAGCTGGGCGACGGCTATCGTAAAGATTCTCAGTGAGAACCTCCCTGAGATTACTTGGTATATGCGCAACGATCTGGCTATCTCGCATATCAAGAAATACAAACATAACCCTAACTACCTCTCCTCGGTGGAGCTGCATACGGACAAAATCCACCTGACCAGCAACATCAATGAGGCTGTGGAGTGGGGGGATTATATCATCTTTGTGATTCCTTCGGCTTTCTTGGTCTCGGAGCTTTGCAAACTCACCGTGCCGCTCAAGGACAAGGTCATCTTCTCGGCTATCAAGGGGATCGTCCCCGAATCGGGCTTGGTCGTAGGCGAACACCTTATGGAGGCTTACAGCATCAACCCTATGAATATTGGGGTGATCACTGGCCCCTGCCATGCCGAAGAGGTAGCTCTCGAGCGCCTCTCTTACCTTACGGTGGCCTGCGAAGACCTTGAAAAGGCAGAAGAAATGGCTTCCGCACTACGTGGCCCCTTTATCCGTACCAAAATCAGTGAGGACATCATAGGGGTGGAGTATGGGGCTATGCTCAAGAACATCTACGCCATTGCCGCAGGAATCGCCCACGGTTTGGGCTACGGCGACAATTTCCAGAGCGTGCTGATGAGCAATGCCATTCGCGAGATGCAGCGCTATGTGGACGCCATTCACCCCATCGCCCGCGACATTAACCAATCGGCTTACTTGGGCGATTTGCTCGTTACGGGGTATTCCGCTTTTAGCCGTAACCGCCTCTTTGGTAGCATGATAGGTAAGGGCTATTCCGTGAGAAGTGCTTTTATGGAGATGAATATGGTGGCCGAGGGCTACTACGCTGTGGAAAACGCCTATAAGATCAACCAACGCCAATCCCCTCCTGCCTATACCCCTATCCTCAATGCTGTCTATAAGGTGCTTTACCTACATCACCCCGCCCGCGAGACTTTCCAAAAACTGACAGAGGAAATGGACTAAAATAATGACTAATGACTAATGATTAATGACTAATTCACTTTTATGGTAACCAACATCAACCAACTGGATCTAAACAAGTTATACACTTACGCCGATTATCTGCTTTGGCAGTTTTCTGAGCGTATAGAATTGCTACGCGGGAAAATTTTTAAAATGAGTCCTGCACCAAATATGCGTCATCAAAGTATATCAGGCAGACTCTTTGGGGAGTTATATGTAGCCTTTAGAGATAAGAAATGTCGTCTCTTCTCCGCTCCCTTTGATGTACGTTTGCCTCAGAAGGGGAAGGCTGATGAGCAGATATACACGGTATTACAACCCGACATCTGTGTGGTCTATGATCCTGAGAAATTGGACAGTCGGGGTTGCCTTGGGGCTCCTGACTTGGTTATTGAAATCCTCTCTCCCAGCAATTCTCAGCGAGACCTGAAGGACAAATACGAACTTTACCAAGAGGCTGGTGTCCCCGAATACTGGATCGTCCGTCCTGAAGAAAAAAGCATTACTGTATATATCCTAAAAGACGGCCTCTATAGTGCCTCTCGCCCTATAGTAGAAGGCGAACAAGTGCATTCGGTTACCTTCCCCGACCTGAGTATAGATACCAATACTATATTCAATGATCCAATTACTAATGAATAGCGACTAATAAAATAAAAAAATATACTAAAATTCATTGCTGTATTATCATTTTTTTCTAATTTTGCTGCTAAATAAAATATCAAGTAATGAAGAAATTGATAAGTCTTTTGGCCTTAGGGCTTATAGGGTGTCAGAACACCCAACAGCAAGCAGGTACTGCTGCCAGTACTACCGAAACTGCCGCTTTGGCGGGCGACCACTATGTGATTGAAGGAACCACACCCGTTTATCCCGAAGGTGCTCGTATCTTCCTATACCGTTACCAAGATAGAGCCTATACGCCTGTGGATTCCACCGCTATTGATGCACAAGGGCATTTCCGCTTTGAAGGGAAAACCGATACTCCGCAAGTCTATGCACTACGCCTGAACGGCAGCGGTACACGTGCTCACTTATATTTGGACAACTCCCCCGTGGAGCTGATTCTCAATCCTAACTGGAGCTTTGAGTATTTCCGCTCCAGCGATGCCGCTCAGCTTTTCGAGCGCTATAACCGCATGGCTATCAATAATGCCTTAGACCTAAACAAAGAAATCAAAGAAGCACCTACCTCCCCACACTTGGCTTATTTCTTGGCACGCAACGCCTACAAATACGACTATGATACCTTGGTAACGCTTCGCAAGGGCTTAGACGCCTCCCTCAAAGACAACCCTTACTTGAAGGAATTAGATGCTGCTATTGCCCAATCAGCCAAAATACAACCAGGTGCCGAGGCTCCGGAAGTAGATCTCGTTGATGCACAGGGTAAAAAGGTGTCCCTCAAGGACTTCCGTGGTAAAAAGCTTTTGATAGACTTTTGGGCATCTTGGTGTCCTGACTGCCGCAAGGCAAGTCCTGAGCTGGTTGCCTTATACAAAGAATACAAGGACAAAGGTTTGGAAATCCTCAGCGTGTCCTTAGACGAAGATACCAATGCTTGGCAAGCGGCCATCAACAAAGACCAATACACCTGGCCACAGGCCTTAGCCAAAGGGGTATGGAAGTCCAACGCTGCCCAGACCTATGCCCTTCGCTGGATTCCTACCGCTATCCTCTTGGACAAAGACGGCAAAATCCTTAAACGCACTATACATGTAGGAGAACTCAAAACAATGATTAACGATTAATGGTTAATGATTAATGTTCATCATTGTTGGCATTAATCATTAATTTAAGTTTCGCAAGTCGTTTTTAGGCTATTATTGCGATTATAAATAACTAATAATCAATTATTTGTAAAAACCTCCCCCTTGCCCCCTCCG
>CAJZFM010000236.1 GCA_915070235.1 uncultured Capnocytophaga sp.
GCAGGTTGGCCACATTGGAAAACCAGCCGTAATAGGATTGAGAGAACGCCATATCGCCTGAGAGCATATCCATATAGATGTCATAACTCTTCTGTCCGAAATCCTCAGCACGGGGATAATCTTGTCCTGGGCGGGTGTTAGCCGAACGTGGTTTGGCCAGCATCACATAGAGACCATTGAGCTTCTCCTGTGGCTCAGCTCCTGAGAGTGTCTCGGAAGGTTTGGTCTCCAAAAAATCTTTTTGACAGGCAGTAAGCGCCATACTCACTGCCAATAGTCCTATATATATCTTCTTTTTCATGGTTGTTGTTTTTAGAAATTAGCTCTTACTCCTAAGGTAAAGGTAGAAAGTGGCGCATATTGGTAACGATTGGAGCTTCCTACTTCTGAAGCGGTTGGGTTGAACCCTTTGCGGTGGGTAAGTATCCAAAGATTATCTCCTGAAAGGGTAAAAGTCAATGAGGAGAAACCTACACTCTCACATACTTCCTTGGGCAAGTCGTAGCCTAAGGTGATGTTGTTCAAGGCCAAATAGTCGGATTTGGTCAAGAAGCGAGTAGAGGTAGAATTGACATTCTGCTCATTGGCATTAAAGCCAGAGGAGAGGCGAGGCACATCGGTCTGGTCGCCAGGGCGTTGCCAACGATTACGCACATCGGCATGCCACATATTGCCCCCTATCTTTCGGTTGGTCATCATATTGGCATAGATATTGTCATAAGAGTAACCTCCTAATCCGTAGAGCCATTGGGTGGTAAAAGAGAAGCCCTTGTAAGCTGCCTTTAGGGTGATGGCTCCACGTACATCGGGTATAGCTGATTTGCCTACAAACATCTGGGTAGCCTTGGTATAGGTCTCGGTGAGGGTCTGTTGTACCGTTGCACCAGGGTTCGCTGCCTCAAACTCATACAAAGAAGTGATTTCTTCTCCGTTGTCATACTGCTGGTTATTATTGCGATCCTGATAGTACATAGTATATTGGGCAGCCCCTGTATTAGGATTTACCCCTCTGTACTCACGCATATAGAAATCATAGATAGAGTGGTCTTTGGCACGTGCATACCCTCCTATATTATCCAATACCTTGGGTTTCTGAGTGGTATTGTCTATAGGCATACGGGTGAGCTTGTTGGAGAGTACCTCTCCGTTAAGAGATAGATCCAGCTTGAAATCTTCCTGATTCACCACATGACCTGTTACGCTGAACTCCAATCCGCTGTTGGTCAAGAGTCCATCATTGACTGTATAGACGTTGTTTCCTGAAGAAGGCGCCAAGGTGCTGGCAAAGATCAGGTTGTCGGTAGTCTTGTGATAGTAATCCAATTGTACATCTATCGCTCTGCTTTCAAGCAAGGTAAATTCGGTACCTACTTGGAATATTTTGGACTTTTCCCAAGTAAGGTCAGGGTAACCTATACGATAGAAAGTCGCTGCAGGTAGGTTCATAAAGTTGTCTATATCATACACATCATAGCCTGAATAATAACCTATATTCTGGTCACCCACAGTACCATAACTGGCCTTGAGCTTAAGGTAAGGCAAGTATTTCTTGTTCTCCAAGAATTTCTCACGGCTCACTACCCAGCCTACACCTGCGGAGGCGAAGTTACCCCATTTCTCATTAAGGAAACGAGAAGAACCATCACGACGCAAAGAGGCAGAAAGCAAGTAACGGCTGTCATAGTCATACATCACCTGACCAAAATAGCTCTCCAAGCGGTAGCTATTGGTATAGGAGTTAAGACCTGCGAGCTTGATAGCACTATTAAGCTCATTGCTCTTAGGATCCACCAATCCGCTCTTGTTACCATACATAAAGGTCTTGTCATAGGTAGTGCTTTCATGAGCCACGAAAGCCTGCACATTGTGATTACCGAAGGATTGGGTATAGCGCAAGAGCTGTAGGAAGGTATAGTTCAAGAGTTCATGTTTGTGCTTGGTGATACGTCCTTTCTCGCCTTGTTCAGCACCATAGTAAGGGTTGGTAACATTGTCTATACTCTTATTATAGTATTGTCCTCCCAAGCGGGTCTCGAAGGAAAGTTCTTTGAGGAAATCCACCTTGAAGAACACATTGGCGTTAAGCTCATTGCGTGTTCTATCCTTTCTATCAAGCATTCCTTGGGCGATGGCGTTGGTTGTTCCAGAGAAACCACGTCCGTTCCCGAAGTCATATTCGTAGTTACCAGGGAAGTACTTATCAGCCACCTTGTTTCCTTGAGCATCGCGCAAGAACAAGGGGTAGATAGGCGGCATGTTATCCGTTACCCAGAAGAGGTTATCCACGTCTTCGGTTTGTCCGTTTTCTCTACTTTTGGAATGGGCATAACCCAAGTTAAATTCGCCTTTGAGCCAAGGTTTGGCTTGGTGAGAGACATTTACACGGCCTGAATAACGCTTGAAATTGGTATTGATAGCATACCCCACATCGTCCAAGTAACCCAAGCTGGTGTAGTAAGTAGTCTTATCGTTTCCACCGCTTATATTAAGGTTGTATTCGGTACGTACGGAGGCCTGATAAGCATAGTCTGCCCAGTTTTCAGGATCGTACTTACGAGTAACCCCAGGGCGCATTTTGCCTGTGGAAGGGTCTATCAGCTGGGTAGCATCGCCATTCCACATATTGTATTTGGTAGCAAAGCCAAGACGGCCAAAAAGGTTTTTATTGGCATAGTCCTCCACGCTGGAATAAGTAGCATTGAAGCCTGATGGATTTCTTTGTTGTTCCAAGACCCCGCGCTGGCGCATAGCACTCCAGCCTATTTCGGCGTATTCCTCTGGGCTGCTGATTACTTCATAGCGAGGTAACAAGCGAGAGTTAAAACCTATCTTGGATTCTACTTGTATGTTGGACTGATTGGCACGACCTTTCTTGGTTGTGATGAGCACTACCCCGTTGGCTCCACGTGAACCATATACAGAGGTAGAAGTCGCGTCCTTGAGCACTGTCATTGATTCAATATCATCTGGATTAATGGAAGAGAGGTTACCATCAAAAGGCACTCCGTCAAGTACATAGAGCGGACTGCGGTTTCCATTGACCGAACCAAAGCCACGTACGCGCACTGTAGCCGAAGAACCAGGTTGGCCAGAGGTGTTGATCACACGCACCCCAGCGGCTTCCCCAGCCAATGCCTGGGATACATCGGAGACACTCTTACGCTTGAGCGACTCCTTATCCACAGAGGAGGCAGAACCTACATACTGGTCTTTCTTCACGGTCGCATAGCCCACCATTTCGAACTCATCCAAGTCCTGAGACTCTATTTCCAAGACTACATCAATACGCTTGGAAGAGCCTACTTTGACTACCTTAGTTTTCATCCCTAAGAAACTAATCTCTAAGTTCTTCCCTGGGGCTACCTTAATGGTAAATTTACCATCCATATCGGTTCCAGTACTCTTACCGCCCCCTTCTACCATTACGGCCGCTCCAAAGAGTGGTTCCCCATTAGTGTCCTTGACACTTCCTGACACTTCCCGCTCCTGTGCGAGCGAAAAGCTCTGCATTGTTATCACCAACAACAATGCATACAAAAGTCTGTTTAATCTCATCAGATATTGTTTTAAGAAATACAAGGGCAAAAGTAGTAAAAAAAATATAACCTACAAAACGAAAAATTTATTTTTGCAGGTTAAAAGCTGTTTTTATTTCATTAAACAAAGATATATTTTTAAATAAAAATCACTATATGAAGTATTTTATTAATTATATTTCAATTTTGTTTTAATCTAACACTGATAGTCAAGTAGTTAGTTTTAT